>NZ_JBWKWY010000074.1:0-532 GCF_059422465.1 Pseudomonas sp. GW821-FHT01D09 | reverse complement strand
GACCATATAACCCCAAGCAATCTGGTTATACTGTGAAGACAACATTCGCCGAAAATTCGATCATACTCAATTAAGAGCCACTCACAAATTTTACCTTAGCCTGATCCGTTACCAGTGAAAGTAACGTTCAGCCTATCTTTCTATCACATACCCAAATTTTTAAAGAACGAACTAGTCAAAGACTAGAAATCAACATTCACCATCACAATGATGGAATGCTCATTTCTAAGCTTTCTACAAACAGAAGCAGTAGTGGTGGAGCCAAACGGGATCGAACCGTTGACCTCCTGCGTGCAAGGCAGGCGCTCTCCCAGCTGAGCTATGGCCCCGTATTTCTACAGGCGTTTCCCACACAAAATTGGTGGGTCTGGGCAGATTCGAACTGCCGACCTCACCCTTATCAGGGGTGCGCTCTAACCAACTGAGCTACAGACCCAATTTCGGGCTGCTTCTTTTCGTCTTCTTCAATGAATCAAGCAATTCGTGTGGGAACTTATGGAGCAGCTGATGTCGTCGATTAAGGAGGTGATCC
>NZ_JBWKWY010000073.1:0-563 GCF_059422465.1 Pseudomonas sp. GW821-FHT01D09 | reverse complement strand
CGTGCCTGCGGGTCATGCACGTAGACTTCCTGGCTGCCATCGGCGTGCAGCAAGGTGACGCTGCCGTTGTCATCCCAGGCATAGCGCGTATCCATCTGCGCAAAACTGGCCCAATGCCGTACACAGCGCGCCGCCTTGCCAGACCGTTCCCACGCCCAGAAGAAACTCGCCCCACCGGCCAACTGTCGTTCAGTGATGACCGAGAGGCTGTCGTACTGATAGCGCTCGCTTTCGCCGACGGCATTGGTCGCTTCAACCAGTCGCCAGTCTTCGTCATAGCGGTAGGCAACCAGGTTCTGCTCGGTCACCCAGGCGTCGTCCGCTTCGCTGTCCACGCGAAACACCTGGTAGTCCACCGCCACGATATGCCCACGGTCATAGCGCAACAGCAGGGCGCGACCGGCACCGTTATCCAGGCGCAGAATCCGCCCCAAGCCGTCGCGGGAAATACGCAGGCGGTTGTCATACGCATCGCTGATCGCCGTCAGCACACCGTCGTGAAAGTGGTAGAACCGTGCCCCTTGAGCCAGCACCAGCTCATCCGACGCCGCCCCCAGATAAAT
>NZ_JBWKWY010000072.1:0-608 GCF_059422465.1 Pseudomonas sp. GW821-FHT01D09 | reverse complement strand
CGCCCAGGGCCCGGCATCGTCGTCGGCAACCGCCTGTTACTGCAAGGCGACCGGCATTACGACTACGACGCTTTCGGAAACCTCATACGCGAACGCCGTGGCCGCGCGCAGCAGTGGGTCACCGAATACCGCTACGACTGCCAGCACCGCCTGATCGGCGTCACCCAGCCGGACGGCAGCCAGGCCAGTTATCGCTATGACCCGTTTGGCCGGCGTATCAGCAAAACCGTAGCGGGCAAAACGACTGAGTTTTTCTGGCAAGGCGACAAGGTCATCGCCGAGCACACGGCGGGGCAGCATCGCAGTTATCTCTACGAGCCTGATAGCTTCAGGCCGTTGGCCTTGTTGGAAGGGTTTGGTCCGGCCAATACCCAGGCCTTCCACTACCAACTGGACCATCTGGGTACGCCGCAGGAACTGACCAACGCGCAAGGCAAAATCGTCTGGTCCGCCCACTACCTCGCCTACGGCCAGATCGCCCGGTTGGATGTAGGAATTGTCGATAACCCGCTGCGTTTTCAGGGGCAGTACTTCGACCGGGAAAGCGGGCTGCATTACAACCGGCATCGCTACTACAATCCAGATAATGGCCGCTACCTGACGCCCGA
>NZ_JBWKWY010000071.1:0-672 GCF_059422465.1 Pseudomonas sp. GW821-FHT01D09 | reverse complement strand
GATCCGATTGATGCGGCTGTTCTGGCCGATTTCGCCGAAGTTCTTCATGGGTCTCGTGAAAAACGCATTTCGCCTGAGCGTGAGGCGCTGCGTGAACTGATTCAGTTGCGCGAGCACTTCGTTCAGCAGCGCGACGATAACAAGCGTCGGCTTCAGCAAGCCCAGTTGCCAGCGGTTGTCACGGCCACCCAAGACCATATTCGCTACCTAAAAACGCAGATTAAGGCACTTGAAAAATACATCACTCACAGCATGCTTGAGCTCGACGCGGAAAAAGCCAACCGACTTATGTCTGTGAAAGGCATTGGCATGGTGGCTGCTGCCAGTTTGCTGGTTTACCTGCCGGAGCTCGGTGAGCTTGATCGCAGGGAAGTTGCGGCCCTGGCGGGAATCGCGCCGTATAACGACGACAGTGGAAATCACAACGGAAAACGGCAAATTTACGGAGGAAGAGGCCGCGTACGACATGCGTTGTACATGTCTAGCTGGGTTGTGATCCGCTATCAAGCTGACTTCAAAACCCGCTACGAGGCTCTGCGCGAGAGAGGCAAGAGCGCGAAAGTCGCGCTCATTGCCTGCATGCGGATACTGCTTATCAGACTGAATGCCATGCTGCGTGACGGCACCGAATGGAGGTGACGAATGGCATGTTGAAGACAGTTGCTCCCACAT
>NZ_JBWKWY010000070.1:0-1385 GCF_059422465.1 Pseudomonas sp. GW821-FHT01D09 | reverse complement strand
AATTGACTTCTCCGCCAAGCAATAATAGAAACGGGCTCTGTTTTTATGAGTTCGTTTCATGCCCCTCCAAAACGATCTTCAAGAAGTTACCAAGCTCAATCCAATCTCCTTTGAACGCTTTGCACAATTGATTGATCCTGCATGGATTGAACAGGCTCTCGTGTCGACCGGTACGATCTCTATTCGCCGCAGGCGCTTGCCGGCCGAGCGTATCGTATGGTTGGTGGTCGGTTTGGCCTTGTTCAAAAATGAACCGATTTGGCTCATCGTGCAGCAGTTGGGACTGGCGCTGGGCGAAGCCAAGGTGCCCGTGTCCAGTGCCGCCGTTCAAGCCCGACAGCGCCTTGGAGAGGCACCATTGGCGGTGCTGTTTGAGCAATTGGCCCAAGCATGGGGTGGTGTCGAGCAGCCGCCTTCAGCCGGTTTCTTGGGGTTGCGTAGCTTCGCCGTCGACGGTGTAGTTTGGTCCACCCCCGATACCCCGGAAAACCGTCAGGCCTTTGGTGGAGGGCGAACCCATTCTGGAGATGGCGCCTGGCCACAAGTTCGCGGTGTCTGCCTGATGGACACCTATAGTCACTTGATTCGTGCTGCCTGTTTTGGTGAGTTTGCGGTCGGCGAACTACGTCATGCCAAAGGTCTGGAGAACGCCGTCAGTGACTACTCGGTAACCATTTTTGATCGTGCTTACTATTCAGCGGCCCTGTTGCTCGACTGGCAGCAAAGTGGAACTGAACGACACTGGCTCATGCGAGCGCGCAAACCGCTCAAATACGAGGTGATCGAAGAGTTGGGCGTGGGTGACTGGCTTGTACGGTTGACCGTTTCCCGGGATGCACTCAAGCAGCGTCCGGATCTTCCCAGCCATTGGCATGCGCGATTGATCGAGTATTCGATAGACGACAAACCCCGTCGCTACCTGACCTCGTTGATTGACGCCGAACGTTACCCTGCCCATCAGGTGGCAGGGCATTACAACGAACGTTGGGAAATCGAATTGGGTTACCGCGAGATCAAGCAAAACCTGCTTAAAGGCGAACAACTACGCAGTAAACAACCTGATCTGGTGCGTCAGGAACTGTGGGGAACCCTGCTTGCTTACAATCTGATTCGACAGGAAATGCGCTTGATGGCTGGCGAAATGAAAGTTGCGCCGCAACGTTTAAGCTTCCTCTGGTTGGCTCAAGCGGTGACCAACGCACTCCGTTTCTGTCCGCTGGAAACGCCAGGTACGATTCCTAAGCGGCTGGCAGAGCTGCGCACTCAGGCTCAACACTTCATGTTACCTGCCAGGCGTCAACGAAGTTACCCCAGGGTGGTCAAGCCCAGGCCGGTCAAATACCCCAAAAAGAAAGCGGGAGGGCTTAACTGACTGGCATTAGGGC
>NZ_JBWKWY010000069.1:0-2755 GCF_059422465.1 Pseudomonas sp. GW821-FHT01D09 | reverse complement strand
CGATAGCGGTGGGTCAGCTACCTATATATTGGCTGACCCGCCGCCATCGCAGGCAAGCCAGCTCCCACATTTGAACGTATTCCAATTCAGAGGTTGGGTAGGGCAGCCTATGGATAATCAGGCATGTCAATTCAGAGTTTGCGTCTGGCAGCGATGCAGGCAAGATGACCTCCTGCATGTAAGAAAACAGGAAGCCTACCGTGACCGAAGCTTTTGTTGTCGTTCAAACCGCCGAAGAGGCCGTGGACCGGCTGGCGGCTCTGCATGAGCGTGCTACCGGCGCGCTCAACCAGGCCCTCAAGCAATACCTCAAGGATCGCGTCGAACCCGACGCCGCACAGCGTGCACTGTTTCGCTACCCGGAACTGCGCCTGACCTACCACTGCCACGGCGAAGTCCCACAGACCACCCGCGCGTATGCCAAGGTGCAGTTGCCGGGCACCTACAGCGTTACCGTCACCCATCCGTCGGCGTTCCGTAAATACCTGCTGGAACAGTTGGTGCCGCTGATGCACGACTTCACCGTGACGGTGGAAGTGGGCGCCAGCCAGCAGAATATCCCTTACCCCTACGTGGTGGAGCAGGGCGATGAACTGGCCGGTTCCGGCGTGACCGCCGCGACCCTGGCGCGGGTGTTCCCCAGCACCGACCTGTCGGCCGCCACCGATGGCATCGCCGATGGCCTGTACGATTGGGAGAACACCGACCCACTGCCCCTGGCGCTGTTCGATGCGGCCCGTGTGGATTTCTCCCTGCGCCGCCTGGTGCACTACACCGGCAGCGACTGGCGCCATGTGCAGCCGTGGATTCTGCTGACCAACTACCACCGCTATGTCGACCAGTTCATCGTGCATGGCCTGGAACAGTTGCGCAGCGACCCACGTTTTATCCGCATGGTGTTGCCGGGCAACGTCATCATCGACAAAAACATGGACCATGGCGAAGCCTCTGCCATTGCCGCAGGCGTGGTCTGGCACCGTTACCAGATGCCGGCCTACCACTTGCAGGCCAGCGACGGCCACGGCGTGACCCTGGTCAACATCGGCGTCGGCCCCTCCAATGCCAAGAACATCACCGACCACCTGGCGGTATTGCGTCCCCATTGCTGGCTGATGATCGGCCACTGTGGTGGCCTGCGCCAATCCCAGACCATCGGCGACTATGTGCTGGCCCACGCTTATATGCGGCGCGACGGCATTCTCGACCGCGTGGTACCGCCGAACATTCCGATCCCGGCCCTGGCCGAAGTACAGATGGCGTTGCAGCAAGCGGCGGCCAATGTCACCGGCGAGAAGGGCGAAGAGCTGAAAAAGCGCCTGCGCACCGGCACTGTGTTGACTTACGACGACCGCAACTGGGAGCTGCGCTGGGCCCAGGAACGACCGCTGATCAACCTGTCCCGCGCCGTGGCGGTGGACATGGAAAGCGGCACCATCGCCGCCCAAGGTTACCGCTTGCGCGTACCGTACGGCACCTTGCTGTGTGTGTCGGACAAGCCGCTGCACAGTGAAATCAAGTTGCCAGGTTCGGCCAACGCGTTCTATGAACGGGCGGTGAGCCAGCACTTGAAGATCGGCATCGAGGCGGTGGACCTGCTGCGCACCGAGCTCAACTCGCTGCACTCGCGCAAGCTGCGCAGCTTTGACGAGCCGCCGTTCCGCTAACATAGCGGGGTGGTTATTTAACGGTCGGGCCACTAGCATGGTCGGTCCTGACCGTTAGATATTCCGTTGCCATGTCCCGTCCTGCCCGTCCCGACTCGCGCCGCCCTGGCGTGAAACCTCCCCATGCCGCTGCGCGCCGTGTCGCCAAGGCGCCACCGGCCGAGCCGAAATTGATCCTGTTCAATAAACCTTTCGATGTGCTGACCCAGTTCAGCGACGAAGGCGGGCGGGCGACCCTCAAGGATTTTATCGATATCCCGGGCATCTACCCGGCCGGGCGCCTGGATCGGGACAGTGAGGGCCTGCTGCTGCTGACCAACGATGGCCAGTTGCAGGCGCGGATTGCCGACCCCAAGCACAAACTGGCAAAGACCTACTGGGTACAGGTGGAAGGCGAGCCCACCGAGGAGCATCTGCAACGCCTGCGCGCAGGGGTGGAACTGAACGATGGCATGACCTTGCCGGCTGAAGCCCGTCGACTGGATGAGCCGGCGCTATGGCCCCGCAACCCGCCGGTACGCTTCCGTAAAAACGTGCCGACCTATTGGTTGGAGCTGGTGATTCGCGAGGGGCGCAACCGCCAGGTGCGGCGCATGACCGCCGCCGTGGGTTTGCCGACCTTGCGCCTGGTGCGAGTAAAAATCGGCGAGTGGTCGATTGACGGCCTGGGCCAAGGCCAGTACCGCGAAGTGCCGGCGCGCTTATAAAGCCCCGGATTCGATCAGGCCGATCACCACGCTCTTGATGATAAACGCGGCCACGCCCAGGCCCAGCACGAAGAACAGAATCAGCGAGCCAAAGCGCCCTGCCTTGGACTTCTTCGCCAGGTCCCAGACGATAAAGCCCATGAAAATGATCAGGATGGTGACCAGGCCGGTCATCATCCATTCTTCAAACAGCACGGGGTCAATCGAATTCATTGGGCAGGTTCCGACAAAGGCAGGCGCGAAGTATAAGGCAATGTGGCCGGTGCAGCGTTGACCTGCGTCGGTGCGTCGCAGGTTGAACACGGTAAAAAATGTGGGAGCGGGCTTGCTCGCGATAGCGGTGTGCCTGTCGCCGAATGCATTGACTGACACACCGCTATCGCG
>NZ_JBWKWY010000068.1:0-3254 GCF_059422465.1 Pseudomonas sp. GW821-FHT01D09 | reverse complement strand
CGCGATAGCGGTGTGCCTGTCGCCGAATGCATTGACTGACACACCGCTATCGCGAGCAAGCCCGCTCCCACATGGGGTTGGTGGTGAGTCTTAGGTGCGCAGGTGAGTCAACGGCAACTCGGTGCTGTTGAGCACCTGGTTGAGCACAAAGCTTGAGCGCACGCTGGTCACGCCCTCAATCCGGGTCAGGTGGCCCAATAGCAGTTTTTGATAGTGATCCATATCCGGCACCACCACCTTCAACTGATAGTCGGCATCCATCCCGGTGACCAGGCTGCATTCGAGCACTTGCGGCAAGGTGCGTATCGCCGCTTCAAAGTTCTCGAAACGCTCGGGCGTGTGTCGGTCCATGCCGATCAATACGTAGGCCGTGAGGCTCAGGCCGAGCATCTTGCGGTCGAGCAGGGCGACCTGGCGCGAGATATAGCCGTCGTCCTCCAATTGCTTGACCCGGCGCGAGCAGGGTGACGGCGACAGGCCGATCCGCTCGGCCAGCTCCTGGTTGGAGATCCTCGCGTCGCGCTGTAATTCCGCCAAAATACTCAGGTCGTATCGGTCAAGTTTGCTCATGGGGCTGGCCTTTGTCGTAACTATTGCTGCGAATTATCTATCCAGGGTTAAAAATTGCGCAAGCACTGTTTATTGACGCAATCTTCGCAATCATCTGCCGGCGCCTCACGCCTATGATTACCAACAGAATCACTGCCCGGACATAGAGTCCACTGCAGCCCGCCCAACCAGGCCGGCTGCGGCCCGCCAACCCCACCGGGTTGCGCCGGCCCCCGGGCTGCACACTGTCCACAAGACGGCGTGAGGTGAGCCAACGTTAAAAGCGTTGAGCCAGGACGAAGTTCTCAAGGGGCGACCGACGGGTCGCCCCTTTTCTTTTGCCGGCGAAAATTGTCCGGGCGGCTGATAACCTGTTGCAGAACTTTCCAGTCTTATGCATAGGCCCTAATCCGCAGTGAGGAATAGCATGAAGCCCATCTGGCGTTTGGCAGGTGCAGGTGTGTTGATGGTTACCTTGGGCACACCGGTGATGGCCGACGAACGTGGCCATTCAGCGCAGGCGGGGAGCAGTCTGCCGATCCAGGCCCGGCCCGACTCCGTGGGCCAGACCCAGGAGCCGCGCCAGGGCAACTACCGTGATATTCCCCGGCGCAATGATGGCAACCCGCATTGGCCAGCCGATGGCCCTGGCTACAATGGCCGCCCCGATGACAACCGCTGGCCGGGTCGCCCCGATGGGCATGGCAATGGCTGGGGCCCCGGCCCGCAGTATCGCCCCGGCTACACGGTAGACCGCTTCCCTGAGCGTCATGACCGCGTGCCCTATCGTGGCCAGGATTACTTCTTCGCGGGCGGCTATTGGTACCGGCCCCAGGGTCCGCGTTATGTGGTGGTCACGCCGCCCTATGGGATCGGCGTGCATGACCTGCCGGACTATGCGCGGGAAGTATGGGTGGGCAACACGCTGTTTTTCCTCGCCGCTGGCGCCTACTACAGCTACGAGGCCAGCACCCGGCAGTACGTGGTGGTACAACCGCCGGTGGCCAGCCTGCCGCCACCGTCGGCGCCCCAGGGCAATGGCTATGACGTGGTGGCCTATCCCGCCAACGGCCAATCGCCTGCCCAGGTGCAGCAGGATGGCTACGATTGCTATCGCTGGGCGGTGCAGCAGAGTGGCTTCGACCCCCAGACCGGCACCTACGCGCCGGCGCCGGCGGTGGTGCAAACCTACCGCCAGGCCCAGGGCAACTGCCTGGGCAGTCGCGGGTATCAGGTGACCTACTAGGTCTTGTGGCCCGTGACCACTTCCTGTGGGTCGGCGTGCACCAGCACTTCGGCCCGTGGGTAGGCCTGATGGATGGCATCGGCGGCCTGGTCGCTGATGCCGTGGGCCACCGAAAGGCTCAACTCCCCCGGTAACTCCAGGTGCAACTGCACAAACCAGTGGTTGCCGGAAATCCGCGTGCGCAAATCATGGGCACCCAGTACGCCGGGCACGCTACAGGCCAGCTCCAGCATGTGCTGGCTGACTTCGGCTGGCAGCTCCTCGTCCATCAGCACCGCAAAACTTTCCCGGGCAATCTGGATCGCGCTCCACAAGATGTAGGCGGCAATCCCCAGGCCAAACCAGGCATCGACTTGATGCAAGCCGAAGGCCGCCAGCACCAGGGCCAATAGAATGCTGCCATTGAGCAACAGGTCCGAACGGTAATGCAGCGAGTCGGCGCGCACGGCGTTCGAGCCGGTTTCGCGGATCACCCGGTGTTGCAGGGTCAACAGTGCCACGGTCAGCGCCAGCGACAGCACAATCACCGCGATACTCAGCCAGGGCGCGCCCACCGGTTCCGGGTGTAGCAGGCGCTGGTACGCCTGGAAGGCAATCAACACCGCGCTGCCGGCGATAAACAGCGCCTGGGCCATACCCGCCAGGGATTCCGCCTTGCCATGCCCGTAACGGTGATCGTCATCCGCCGGGCGCAGCGCGTAATGCACCGCCAGCAGGTTGAGCAGCGACGTCACGCCGTCGAGCAGCGAGTCGGTCAGCCCGGCGAGCATGCTTACCGAACCACTGAACCACCAGGCGACGGCCTTGCCGATAATCAGGATACTGGCCACGCCGACCGAGGCGCGGGTCGCCAGGCGCAAGAGCCGGGCGTGTTCGGTGCAGGTGCTCATGGGGCAATCGAATCCTTACGCAGCAGGTTGCAGACCGAGCATGGCCAGTTGCTGCACGCTGCCCTTGAACTGGATCAGGCGCGGGTCGTCCAGCGGCAGGCTGCGGCCGGTCTCGTGCTCGATGATGGTTTGCAGCTTGGTGTTGTCCACCTTGCCGTCGGCGCCGATGGCTTGCTGCAGCTTCTCGGGGGCCACTTGTGCGCTCTTGCCGGGCTCGAAATAAATGGCGCCGGTGGCGAAATCGACACCGAAGGCGATCAGACCGGGGATCACATAGAACAGCAGGCCGACCGCATCGAGCACGGCAATCGCCGGGTCGATCTTGCCGTCGATCTGGCCACGGCGATCAGGATAGAAAATCGAACCGCAGGCTGTCAGCTGGCTCAACAGGGTGACGGCCAGAACACCGCCGATAACACGGGAAGCAATACGCATAGGACTCTCCTGAACACTTGTAGGGTGTGACTATAAAGCAGATCTACCGCGCTCCACCTACCTAATGTGGGAGCTGGCTTGCCTGCGATAGCGCCGGGTCAGTTAACCGATATTTGACTGACCCAGCGCTATCG
>NZ_JBWKWY010000067.1:0-4237 GCF_059422465.1 Pseudomonas sp. GW821-FHT01D09 | reverse complement strand
CAGTTGGCATAGGCTGCACTGACCCACCGCTATCGCAGGCAAGCCAGCTCCCACATTTGAACGGTATTTCAAATAAAAAACCCCGGAATCCCGGGGTTTTTTGTTGCAGCTGTCGCTTAATCCGCCAGCTTGAACGCCATCACATAGTCACCCTGCTTGGTCCCCAGGGAACCATGACCGCCCGCCACGACCAGCACGTACTGCTTGCCGTCCTTGCCGGTGTAGGTCATCGGGGTGGTTTGCGCGCCTGCAGGCAGGCGGCCTTCCCACAGTTGCTTGCCGTTTTTCACGTCATAGGCACGCAGGTACTGGTCGAGGGTGCCGCTGAGGAAGGACACGCCACCGGCCGTGGTGAAGGTCCCGCCCAGGCTGGGCACGCCCATGCTCAGGGGGATCGGTACTGGCGAGCTGTCACGCACGGTGCCGTTCTTGTGCATCCAGATGGTCTTGTTGTTGGTCAAGTCCACAGCGGCCACATAACCCCAGGCCGGCGCCTGGCACGGCAGGCCCATGGGCGAGAGCATCGCTTCCAGGACCACGCCATACGGCGTGCCTTTGTTCGGTTGCACGCCTTCGGTCTCGCTGACCCGCGGGCCCATGGCGGCAATTTTTTCTGCCGGGATCATGGTCGACTTGAACGCCATGTAGCTTGGGTTGACGAAGGCGATCTGGCGCACCGGGTCAACCGAAATGCCGCCCCAGTCGAACACGCCGAAATTACCCGGGTAGACGATCGAGCCTTGCAGCGATGGCGGGGTGAACGGGCCATCGTAGCGCAGGGACTTGAAGTCGATCCGGCACAGCAGTTGGTCGAACGGGGTCACGCCCCACATGTCACGCTCCTTGAGGGGCGGTGGCATGAAGTTGAGGTCGGACTTGGGTTGGGTCGGCGAGGTGTGATCACCGGCCACAGCGCCTTGCGGCACCGGGATTTCGTTGATCGGCACCACCGGCTCGCCCGTTGCACGGTCCAGCACATAGATGCTGCCTTGCTTGGTCGAGGTCATCACGGCTTGCTTCACGCCGGCGGCGGTCTTGATGTCGATCAGGCTTGGCTGGCCGCCCACGTCCATGTCCCACAGGTCATGGTGGGTGAACTGGTAGTGCCAGCGCACTTTACCGGTGTTGATATCCAGGGCCGTCAGGCCGGCAGCATGCAGCTCGGAAGCCGGGGTGCGGTAGCCACCGAACTGGTCCGGGGTCTGGTTGCCCATGGGCAGGTAGAGCATGCCGAGTTTTTCATCGACGGCGAACATCGACCACATGTTGGGCGAGTTGCGGGTGTAGGTCTTGCCTTCGGCAATCGGCGTGGTGTCGTCCGGGTTGCCGCTGTCCCAGTTCCACACCAGCTTGCCGGTGTGCACGTCGAACGCGCGGATCACGCCGCTGGGCTCGTCGGTGGAGACGTTATCGGTGACGTGACCGCCAATCACCACCAGGTTCTGGGTCACGGCCGGCGGCGAGGTGGAGTAGTAGCCACCGGGGGCGAAGGTGCCGATATTGGCACCCAGGTCGACCTGGCCTTTGTCGCCGAAGTCTTCGCACATCTTGCCGGTGTCGGCGTTCAGGGCGATCAGGCGGGTGTCGGCAGTCGGCAGGAAGATGCGACGCGGGCAGGCATTGGCCGCTGGCGCAGCGGCACCAGTGGCCGGGCTTTGCGCGGTGGCGGCGTAGGCGGCGTCATCGTGATAGGTCACGCCACGGCAGGTCATGTGCGCCCAACCCTTGAAGTTCGCGGCTTTTTGCGTCGAGAGCTTGGGGTCGAAACGCCAGATTTCCTTGCCGGTGTCCGGGTCAAGGGCGATCACCTGGCTGTGCGGCGTACACACGTAGAGCATGCCGTTGACTTTCAGCGGGGTGTTTTCCGCGGTGGTTTCACCGGGATCGCCCGGGCCAGGCAGGTCGCCGGTGCGATAGGTCCAGGCCGGCACCAGCTTGTGCGCGTTCTCAGGGGTGATCTGCGCCAGCGGCGAGTAACGGTCACCGAAGGCCGAGCGGCCATAGGAATTCCAGTCGCCATCGGCCTGGGCCGGGGCGGCGTTGGTCATGCCCGGCACCGCGTCGCGGTCCAGTTGGCCTTTGATTTCACCGGGGTTGGTGAACTGGCTGGCCACGGCGGTGGCGCCGGCCAGCACCACGGCCACGCTCAGTGCGCCGGTGCCCAGCGGGGCCGGTTGGCCACGCAGCAGGGGGCGGCGGAACCACGGCAGCAGCATGACAATGCCCAGGCCGAACAGCAGGGCCAGGCGCGGCACCAACTGCCACCAGTCCAGGCCGACTTCCCACAGGGCCCACACCGTGCTGGCGAACAGCACCACCGCGTACAAGCCCAGCGCCGCGCGGCGCGTGGCCAGCAGCAGGATGCCGGTCAAGGTGAGGCCAATACCCGCCAGCAGGTAGTACAGCGACCCGCCGAGCATGCTCAGCTTGATGCCCCCGGCCAACAAGGCCAGGCCCATGATCAGCAGCAAGATCCCCAGCAACCTGGGCAGCAGGCGGCTTGGACTTGAAGCACCATCAGTGCTCATAGTGTGATTCTCCGTGACGTTTAAGGTAGTCCCGCGCTTGTTCACTGTAGATGACGTTTGTGCGCAGGCTTGGTTCAGGTCTCATTGCGTTTATTCATATTCAGAAGGACGCTTGCAGCTTGATCCCGCCGACCAGCGCGTCATCCACCTGGGCGACGGCCCCCGGATGACGGATGTATTGCAGGTTCGGGCGCACCGTCAGCCAGTTGCTGACATGCACGCCGTAATAGAGCTCGGCGCTGTATTCGGTGTCTTGCACCGGCAGGTAGGCGGCGTCGTCAAAATCGTAGACCGCACGGGCCTGGTTGCTGGCCTGGGCGTTCTTGCGATAGGCCGGGTTGACGTGCACGCGGGCCACGGCAAAGCCGATATCGTCCCGGGCGCGGGCATCGAAGGGGCCTTTGTAGACCACCCCGGCCTGCACATAGTTATCCACAGCGTTGGTTTTCTTATCGTGCATCGTCGCGTTGGCGAACACACTCAAGCCACGGGAGTGGTCAGTGGCCAGGCTGGTGACCTGCTGCTGCACGCCCAGCCATACGCCGTGCTTGCTGGAGGCGCTGCGATAGGCCTCGCCACTGACGGCGGCGGGCTGGTCGTTGCGATCCTTGTACACGTCGCTGGCCTTGGCGCTGCTGTAGTAGTAACCGGCGCGGTATTCGCCCGGCAGGCCGTGGACCTTTGGCGTCCACACCAGCTCCACCGGCAGCAGGGCGCCCTGGGTGCCGCGGCCGCTGAGCTTGAAGCCATTGCCGCGATCGAGGTTGGACGGGTTCTGCTCATAGGCGCCGATTTGCGCGTACAACTCGGGCGTCAGGTGGTATTTGACCCGCAGCGCCCATTGGCTCACCGGCCAGTTGTACCAGATGCCACCGACCCAGTTGCCCACCTGGGAGCCGCAGAACGCCAGGTTCTGGAAGTCGCAGGGGAAGCTGTTGAAGTCTTCGCCTTCGCCAAAGCGCCCGGCCTTGATGTCGAGCTTCTGGTCGAAGAATTGCTGCTGATACCACATCTGCGTCAGGCGCCAGGTCTGGCCCCGGCCCCAGACTTCCTGGGACGAAGTAAAACCGCCGACCCGTGGGTCGTTGATGCGATCGTTAGTGATGTTATTGCCACTGCGCTCGGTGATCGTCAGTTGGAACTCGGCGTTGTGCCAGCCAAGGATCTTCTGCAGGTCCAGGTGACTGCCGAAGGCCCATTGGTCGCTGTAGCGCGCCGTGCGGTCATGGTCCGAGCCGCCGTGCAGGTTGCTGCCCATCTCGCCGGTGTAGTCGATCTTGAAGTCGTAACCTTGTTCAGACAGCGCTGTCCGGGAACCGCCGAAATCACCCAGCATCCACGGCGACTCACGGTCAAAGGCCGGCGCGGCCTGGGCACAGGGGATCAGGCACAAAGGCAGCAGCGCAGCGCACTGGCGCAGTGTTGGGAAAGCAGGCATAGGCAAGGGCAGGTCTTAATAGTTTTGGTTTTTGGTACGCAAACGGCGGCCGGGGGGGTGGACGCGCGTCAGGTCTGGCTGAAAGATGAAACGTTTCAGTTTGTTACGGACAAGGATAAAGCGCCGGCTCGGGGAGAGAAAGGGCTAATCGCAAGATGGATTCTTTCGGATTTGGTAACAGTGCGTGCAAGCACCGCAAAACCAGTGTGGGAGCTGGCTTGCCTGCGATAGCGGTGGGTCAGCCACTATTTTCAGTGACTGACCCACCGCT
>NZ_JBWKWY010000066.1:0-4883 GCF_059422465.1 Pseudomonas sp. GW821-FHT01D09 | reverse complement strand
GGATGGCGGTGGGTCAGGTTGATGGGTTTTGCCTGGTCCACCGCCATCGCAGGCAAGCCAGCTCCCACAGTGATTGGGTTTACAACCTTAGATCAGCGTACGCCCGAGGCGCGCAAGGCCGCCGGGGTGTAGTCCGCCGCCTTGGCATTGAAGCCGAACACGAAGCTGCTCTTCTCTTCGTTCTTCATGCCCAGGGCGATGTAGCGCCCGGCGATGAGGTCGTACAGGGTCTCGACGGTGTAGGCCGGGGTCTGGTGGTGGTAGTAGAACTGCGCATGGCCTTCGGCCACGCGCCACAGTTGGCCACGGCCGTCATAGTGGTCCACCAGCGCCACCTGCCAGCTGTCTTCGTCGATATACATGTGGCGCTTGGCGTAGATGTGCCGTTCGCTGGGCTTGACCGTGCCCACCACTTCCCAGACCCGGTGCAGTTCATAGCGGGTCAAGTCCTGGTTGATATGGCCGGCCTTGATGATGTCGTCGTACTTGAGGGACGGCGAATCAAGCTTGTAGGCGTTGTAGGGAATGTACATTTCCTTCTTGCCCACCAGTTTCCAGTCGTAGCGGTCTGGCGCGCCGGAGAACATGTCGAAGTTATCCGAGGTACGCAGGCCGTCGGAGGCGGTGCCCGGCCCGTCGTAGGCCACTTGCGGTGCACGGCGCACGCGGCGTTGGCCGGCGTTGTAGATCCACGCCAGGCGCGGCTCCTTCACCTGGTCGAGGGTTTCGTGCACCAGCAGCACGTTGCCCGCCAGGCGCGCGGGCGCGGTGACCGACTGTTTGAAGAAGGTCAGCACGTTGGCGCCCTTGGCCGGGTCCATATCCGGGATCAGTTGCGGCACCGCCACTTCTTCCTCGAAGCGGATCGGCGTATAGCTGCCGTTGGTCTGCGGGGTGGCCTGGGTGATGATGCGCCGCAGGTTGCCGCCGTGGTAGCGGGTGATGTGGTTCCATAACACCTCGACGCCATTTTTCGGAATCGGGAAGGCGTAGTAGCGGTTGCCGGTGAAATTCTCCAGGCCGTTGCCGTCGTTGATCGCCTTGACGTTCAGTGCGCTGCGCTTGATCGATTCGTAGATAGCGTCGGGCAAGTTGACCGTGCGGTGGGTGGGGTAGACCGGGATTTTATAAGTCTCGGGGTAGCGTTTGAACATCGCCACCTGGCCGTCCGACAGTTTGTCCTTGTACTTGTCGACCGTGGCCGCGGTGATCACGAACAGCGGTTTTTCATTGGCGAACGGGTCGGCCAAAAAGCCCTTGCTGTCCACCGCGCCGGCGTTTTTCGGGAGGCCACCGGTCCAGGCCGGGATCGAGCCATCGGCATTGCCGGCCTTCTCGGCGCCCACCGGGGTCAGGGTGGTGCCGAGCTTGGCGGCTTCCTCCACAGACACCGCGGCCATCACGTTGGCGGCCAACAGGCTGAGGGCCAGTGCGCCGCACTGCAAAATCACTTTACGCATGGTTGTTGTCCTTCTTTTTAAGCCAAATCAGAAGTTCACGCCGAAGCTGAGGGCGAGGAAGTCACGGTCGGTCAGGGTGTTGTAGTCACCGCCAAAAAAGTCGGTGTAGCTCAGGCTCGCGGTGTAGGTGTTGCGGTAGTCCGCATCGACCCCGACGCTGAGGGCCTTGGCCCCTTCGTTGAACAGGCCGTTGGGGCCGTAGCCCTTGACGTCATGGGACCAGGACAGGTTGGGCTTGAGGTTGATCCCGGCGATCACGTTGTTGTAGTCGAGGATCGCCCGGGCGCGATAACCCCAGGAGGTGGCCGTGACGAAACCGTCGGTGTCTCCGCCAAAGCCGTATTGGCCGTAGACCGAATCGCGGCCGTAGCGCAGCTTGGTTTTGTTCTCCAGCCCGCCCACCCGCACGATGGCCGCCTCGCCCACCACGGTCAGGCGTTCGGCGCCCAGCACCTGGTCGAAAAACTGGGTCATGGTGGTCTGGAACTGGGTGATTTCCTTGCGCCGGTAGCCGGCGTTGTCGGCACCGAATGAGCTTTTGATCGGCGACGCGGCGTTGCCGGCTATCGGGTTGACCAGGGCCAGGGTCAGGTCGGTGGTGTTGAGTTGCACCGGGGCGTTGGGGCGGTAGCTGATTTCCCCGGTCCAGGCCGTGCCGGTGGGCAGGGTCGTGGCGAAGCTGGCACCGTACAGGCGGATATCTTCCGGGTAATCCAGGTAATACTGGCCGCGCCCGAGCATCACGCTCTGCGCCAGGCCGGCGCCACTGCCAGGGGCAATGCTGTTGGCGGCGTTGATGATCCTGCCGATGGTCGCCAGGTTGGTGTTGGCGGTGAGGGTGCCCACGGTCGGCGTGCGGCTGTGGTAGTTCATGAAGTACAGGCCGTACTCGGTGTCATCGCCCAGCCAGCGCAAGGCCATGCCGAACTGCCCGGAATCCCGTGCGTCACGGTCGGCGGCGCGGCGTACGATCACCCCCTCGTTGGCGACGCCAAAACCCTGGCCGAACGCGGCGGCCACCGGTTGCAGCGGGCGGATCGCCGGGCTGCCGACGGTGTAGTTGTCGGTGCAACCATCGGCCGCCACGTCGCCACCAAAGTAGGTGCCGCAGTTGTCCAGCACGGTCTGGTCCCATTCCAACTGGTAGAAACCTTCCACTGTCAGTTGGTTGGTCAGGCCCTGGGAGGCGAACAGCATGTTGACTGGAATCAGGCCTTCCTTGATCTCGGCGCCCGGCCGGCGGAAGGCCGAGACGTCGATGGGGTTGATGCTGTTGATGGAGTTGCCGATGAAGGTACTTTCGCCCCAGCTGACCACCTGTTTACCGGCACGCACGGTGCCCGGCAGGTCGCCCAGGGAATAGTTGTGATAGACGAAGGCATCGAGGATCTGCGCCCCGCTGGACTTGGCGCCTTCCTTGCGGTTGTGGTCGCTGATCGGCTTGAACTCGCGGTCTTCGTCCTTGAGCTCGAAGTCGTACCAGTATTTGCCCCGCACAAACACACCGGTATCGCCGTACTTGAGCTCCAGGTCGTGCAGGCCCTTGAAGATTTTCGAGAAGGTCTCGCCCTTCTTGAAGTTCAGGCGCCCGTCATCCCCGGTAGAGGCCTGGCCACTGCCGCCATTGACCGTGCCCACCAGCTTGCGGTCGGCATCGCGCATGCCCCAACTGGCCCCGACCGACAGCGACGAATCGAATTGCCCCTCGATCTCGCCAATATTGAATGAAACAGCCTGCGCCTGGACGCAGCACCCCAAAGCAACCGCAGCGGCCAGCGCCTGTGGCCTGAAGATGGCGCGCATTGTTGTTTTTGTCATGCGTCTTCCCCGGTGGTGTGACAGAAGGCCCCACCCTACTGCCCGCCATCAGGAGCGATAAGCGCACCAAGGAGGTATTCGTTGTGTCGCTCAAAAGGATTAACCCAGGCTCTAGCGTGGGTATTGGCGGGGCTATCGACGCAGTGGATGGAGCGCTATCAAGCGAATGGATACCCCCGCACCGGCAGGCGCGGCACTGTTGTCGTTTTGGTAACAGTCCTTGTCCTGAATCAGTGTTTTTCATTCTGTTACAACGGACTATTCTTACCGGGCTTTCAGGACAATCCTACTGATTACCTGAAGCCACTTTTTGCTGGATTGAAGCGTATTTTCAGTCTGTTACCCGTGTTCACTGACGTTGATTTGTAGCTCCTTGATCCAACGTCTTACTTCGGCCGCTGCGTATGCAGCGGCCTTTTTTATGCCTGAAATACAGCGGGGCGCCATCAGCGCCCCGCAGGATTGACTGTTTTTCAGGTAATGATCAGAGGCTGTATTTGTGCAGGTTGTCCATCATCTCCTTCAAGGCTTCGATATTGTCCTTGGGATGGGCCGCCCCTTCAAAGTTGCAGATCTGCTGCCAGTGCGCCGCCACATCCTCTGGCGAGAAGCCCGCCTCGGGATCAAATCCCACGCCCAGGCTGCGCTCCCAGCGGGTCTTGCCGATCCAGCCGCCGCCCACTTCAAACAGCCCCGAGGTTTCCTGGCAGGCCTCGCTGCCCAGGTACACCACCAGCGGGCTGACCAGCTCGGGCTTGAGGCGCTCGAACACCTGTGGCGGGATCAGGCCTTCGGTCATGCGCGTACCGCCCGTGGGCGCGATGGCATTGACCAGGATGTTGTTCTTGCGCCCTTCCAGCGCCAGGGTGCGGGTCAGGCCATACAGGCCGAGCTTGGCCATGCCGTAGTTGGACTGGCCGAAGTTGCCGTAGATGCCCGACGTGGAGGCGGTGAAAATCACCCGGCCATAGCCTTGCTCGCGCAGATGCGGCCAGGCGGCGCGGGTCACTTTGTAGGCACCTTCGACGTGCACGCGGTACACCAGGTCCCAGTCGCCGTCCTCCATTTTATGGAAGGTCTTGTCACGCAGGATCCCGGCGTTGTTCACCACCACGTCGATGCGGCCAAACACGTCGAGAGCGTGCTGCACGATCTTTTCGCCATCGGTCACCGAATCGTGGTTGGCCTCGGCAATCCCACCGGCCTCGCGAATCTCGGCCACCACGCGGTCGGCCGCCGAGGCATTGGCGCCTTCGCCCTGAGTCGAGCCGCCAAGGTCGTTGACCAGTACCCTGGCCCCGTGCCTGGCGAACAGCAGCGCATGGGCACGCCCCAAACCACCCCCGGCCCCGGTGACGATCACGACTTTATCTTGGAACTGCACAGACTCACTCATAGGGAACTCCAGCGAAGACAGTGGACGATGGGGCGAGTGTCAGGCACGGGGCTTGTGGTCA
Source organism: Pseudomonas sp. GW821-FHT01D09 (assembly GCF_059422465.1). Taxonomy (NCBI): domain Bacteria; kingdom Pseudomonadati; phylum Pseudomonadota; class Gammaproteobacteria; order Pseudomonadales; family Pseudomonadaceae; genus Pseudomonas; species Pseudomonas sp. GW821-FHT01D09. Next base: position 148 of record NZ_JBWKWY010000066.1, on the reverse strand, counting down.
CAATAAATACGGGCGGGGGTGAATGGTGCGCAATAAGGCACAGGGATGATCGGACAGGTCATAGAGGCTGGCTTGTGTAGGAGCTGGCTTGCCTGCGATTGCATCACCTCGGTACAACTGATTTACCGAGGTGTGCCCATCGCAGGCA
>NZ_JBWKWY010000065.1:1950-4937 GCF_059422465.1 Pseudomonas sp. GW821-FHT01D09 | reverse complement strand
CAAATTGCTTGGGTGTTATATGGTCAAGCCTCACGGGCAATTAGTATTGGTTAGCTCAACGCCTCACAGCGCTTACACACCCAACCTATCAACGTCGTAGTCTTCGACGGCCCTTCAGGGAACTCAAGGTTCCAGTGAGATCTCATCTTGAGGCTAGTTTCCCGCTTAGATGCTTTCAGCGGTTATCTATTCCGAACATAGCTACCCGGCAATGCCACTGGCGTGACAACCGGAACACCAGAGGTTCGTCCACTCCGGTCCTCTCGTACTAGGAGCAGCCCCTCTCAAATCTCAAACGTCCACGGCAGATAGGGACCGAACTGTCTCACGACGTTCTAAACCCAGCTCGCGTACCACTTTAAATGGCGAACAGCCATACCCTTGGGACCGGCTTCAGCCCCAGGATGTGATGAGCCGACATCGAGGTGCCAAACACCGCCGTCGATATGAACTCTTGGGCGGTATCAGCCTGTTATCCCCGGAGTACCTTTTATCCGTTGAGCGATGGCCCTTCCATACAGAACCACCGGATCACTAAGACCTACTTTCGTACCTGCTCGACGTGTCTGTCTCGCAGTCAAGCGCGCTTTTGCCTTTATACTCTACGACCGATTTCCGACCGGTCTGAGCGCACCTTCGTACTCCTCCGTTACTCTTTAGGAGGAGACCGCCCCAGTCAAACTACCCACCATACACTGTCCTCGATCCGGATAACGGACCTGAGTTAGAACCTCAAAGTTGCCAGGGTGGTATTTCAAGGTTGGCTCCACGCGAACTGGCGTCCACGCTTCAAAGCCTCCCACCTATCCTACACAAGCAAATTCAAAGTCCAGTGCAAAGCTATAGTAAAGGTTCACGGGGTCTTTCCGTCTAGCCGCGGATACACTGCATCTTCACAGCGATTTCAATTTCACTGAGTCTCGGGTGGAGACAGCGCCGCCATCGTTACGCCATTCGTGCAGGTCGGAACTTACCCGACAAGGAATTTCGCTACCTTAGGACCGTTATAGTTACGGCCGCCGTTTACCGGGGCTTCGATCAAGAGCTTCGCGTTAGCTAACCCCATCAATTAACCTTCCGGCACCGGGCAGGCGTCACACCCTATACGTCCACTTTCGTGTTTGCAGAGTGCTGTGTTTTTAATAAACAGTCGCAGCGGCCTGGTATCTTCGACCGGCATGAGCTTACGGAGCAAGTCCTTCACCCTCACCGGCGCACCTTCTCCCGAAGTTACGGTGCCATTTTGCCTAGTTCCTTCACCCGAGTTCTCTCAAGCGCCTTGGTATTCTCTACCCAACCACCTGTGTCGGTTTGGGGTACGGTTCCTGGTTACCTGAAGCTTAGAAGCTTTTCTTGGAAGCATGGCATCAACCACTTCGTCACCCAGAGGGTAACTCGTCATCAGCTCTCGGCCTTAGAATCCCGGATTTACCTAAGATTCCAGCCTACCACCTTAAACTTGGACAACCAACGCCAAGCTGGCCTAGCCTTCTCCGTCCCTCCATCGCAATAACCAGAAGTACAGGAATATTAACCTGTTTTCCATCGACTACGCTTTTCAGCCTCGCCTTAGGGACCGACTAACCCTGCGTCGATTAACGTTGCGCAGGAAACCTTGGTCTTTCGGCGTGGGTGTTTTTCACACCCATTGTCGTTACTCATGTCAGCATTCGCACTTCTGATACCTCCAGCAAGCTTCTCAACTCACCTTCACAGGCTTACAGAACGCTCCTCTACCGCATCACCCGAGGGTGATACCCGTAGCTTCGGTGTATGGTTTGAGCCCCGTTACATCTTCCGCGCAGGCCGACTCGACTAGTGAGCTATTACGCTTTCTTTAAAGGGTGGCTGCTTCTAAGCCAACCTCCTAGCTGTCTAAGCCTTCCCACATCGTTTCCCACTTAACCATAACTTTGGGACCTTAGCTGACGGTCTGGGTTGTTTCCCTTTTCACGACGGACGTTAGCACCCGCCGTGTGTCTCCCATGCTCGGCACTTGTAGGTATTCGGAGTTTGCATCGGTTTGGTAAGTCGGGATGACCCCCTAGCCGAAACAGTGCTCTACCCCCTACAGTGATACATGAGGCGCTACCTAAATAGCTTTCGAGGAGAACCAGCTATCTCCGAGCTTGATTAGCCTTTCACTCCGATCCACAGGTCATCCGCTAACTTTTCAACGGTAGTCGGTTCGGTCCTCCAGTTAGTGTTACCCAACCTTCAACCTGCCCATGGATAGATCGCCCGGTTTCGGGTCTATTCCCAGCGACTAGACGCCCTATTAAGACTCGCTTTCGCTACGCCTCCCCTATTCGGTTAAGCTCGCCACTGAAAATAAGTCGCTGACCCATTATACAAAAGGTACGCAGTCACCCAACAAAGTGGGCTCCCACTGCTTGTACGCATACGGTTTCAGGATCTATTTCACTCCCCTCTCCGGGGTTCTTTTCGCCTTTCCCTCACGGTACTAGTTCACTATCGGTCAGTCAGTAGTATTTAGCCTTGGAGGATGGTCCCCCCATATTCAGACAAAGTTTCTCGTGCTCCGTCCTACTCGATTTCATGACTAAGAGATTTTCGCGTACAGGGCTATCACCCACTATGGCCGCACTTTCCAGAGCGTTCCGCTAATCTCAAAGCCACTTAAGGGCTAGTCCCCGTTCGCTCGCCACTACTAAGGGAATCTCGGTTGATTTCTTTTCCTCAGGGTACTTAGATGTTTCAGTTCCCCTGGTTCGCCTCTTACGCCTATGTATTCAGCGTAAGATAACCATCTTATGATGGCTGGGTTCCCCCATTCAGACATCTCCGGATCAAAGTCTGTTTGCCGACTCCCCGAAGCTTTTCGCAGGCTACCACGTCTTTCATCGCCTCTGACTGCCAAGGCATCCACCGTATGCGCTTCTTCACTTGACCATATAACCCCAAGCAATCTGGTTATACTGTGAAGACAACATTCGCCGAAAATTCGATCATACTCAATTAAGAGC
>NZ_JBWKWY010000064.1:0-7728 GCF_059422465.1 Pseudomonas sp. GW821-FHT01D09 | reverse complement strand
AGGCTGCGATGGCGGTGGGTCAGTCACCATCAATGCTGACAGTGCCGCCGCCATCGCAGCCTCGCCGGGGCTCGACAGCTCCCACAAGGGATCGGCGGTGCCTCCAACGTTGTATCAACAGGGGGCAGACGATTGGACAGTCCGGTCCCAACTGCGTAGTTTTCACAGACCGCGCACAAGGACTCTGGCATGGCCCCCGATCTTACTTCCATCGCGCTGTTCCTCAAGACAGTCAAGCTCGGCAGCCTGTCCCGGGCGGCCGAGCAGTCGCACCTCTCGCTGTCTGCGGCCAGCCGGCGCCTGTCGTTGCTCGAGCAGCATTTCAAGGTCGCCCTGTTGTATCGCTCTTCCACCGGCGTCTCGCCCACGGCGGCCGGCGAGGTGCTGGCCGGGCATGGGCTGGCGATCTTGCGCGCGGTGGATGGGATGCACGCCGACCTCGCCGACTACGCCAAGGGCGCCACCGGCCGTGTGTGCCTGTATGCCAACAGTTCGGCGATGAGCCAGCAACTGCCCCGCCAACTGACCCAGTGGAACGCTCTGCACCCCGGCATCCGCCTGGATATCCGCGAAGAGCGCAGCCGCGAAATCCTGCAGGCGGTGCGCGATGGCGTGGCCGATGTGGGCATCGTCACCACCCAGCCGGGCGGCGAGGACTTGCGCTTTGCCCCGTACTGCCAGGACCGCCTGTGCCTGCTGGTGCCCGATGATCATCCGTTCAAGATGCGCCATGCACGCTTTGCCGATTTGCTGGGCTATGACTTTGTCGGCCTGGAGGACAACGCCGCCATCACCGCGCTGATCACCGAAGCCGCCGCCGCGATTGGCATGCCGCTGCGCCTGCGGGTGCAGGTACGCAGCTTTGAAGCGGTGTGCCGGCTGATTGCCGCCGGGCAAGGGGTTGGCGTGCTGCCCCAGGGCGCGGTGCAGATCTTTCGCAAGGAAATGGCCTTGCGCTTTATCGAAATCGACGACCCTTGGGCCGACCGCCAGATGTACCTCTGCATGCGTCAGGAAAAGCCTTCTCCTACAAGCCTGGCGCTATTCGACTACCTCGCTGCCTAGTACTGCGCATTGCCGCTGGCCTTCGAGTCTTGCGAAGGCCACTTCCATAATCAGCAATTCCCCCACCGCGGCAGCTGTGCCAAGAATGTCCCCGCCTCACTGACAACAACAAAAACAGGAGACACGGCGTGTCCAATTCCACGACCAGCACCCCCCATCGTATTGCGGTGATTCCCGGCGACGGTATCGGCCGCGAGGTGGTGCCCGAAGGCCTGCGCGTACTGGAGGCCGTCAGCCGGCGTTTCGGCATTGCCTTTGCGTTCGATCACTTTGCCTGGTGCAGCGAGCACTACCTGGCCCACGGCACCATGATGCCGCACGACTGGGCCGAGCAGATCGGCAGCCATGACGCGATCTTCTTCGGCGCCGTGGGTGCCCCGGATATCATCGCCGACCATACGGCGGTGTGGGAGTCGCTGCTGAAGATCCGCCGCCAGTTCGACCAGTACGTCAACATCCGCCCGGTGCGCCTGATGCCCGGCGTGCCCTGCCCGCTCGCCGGCCGTGTGCCGGGGGATATCGACTTTATCGTGGTGCGGGAAAACACCGAGGGCGAATACTCCAGCGTCGGCGGGCGGATGTGGGAAGGCACGCCGCGCGAGATCGCGGTGCAGGAGTCGATCTTCTCCCGCGAAGGCGTGGACCGGGTAGTGGACTATGCCTTCAAACTCGCGCAGCAGCGACCACGCAAGCACCTGGTGGCCGCCACCAAATCCAACGGCATTTCCATCACCATGCCGTTCTGGGACGAGCGGGTGAACCTGATCGCCCAGCGCTACCCGGACGTCAAGAGCGCCAAATTCCATATCGATATCCTGTGTGCGCACTTTGTGCAGCACCCGGACTGGTTCGATGTGGTGGTGGCCTCCAACCTGTTTGGCGACATCCTCTCCGACCTCGGCCCGGCCTGTACCGGCACCATCGGCATTGCGCCGTCGGCCAACCTCAACCCCGAGCGGCGCTACCCGTCGCTGTTCGAGCCGGTACACGGTTCGGCGCCGGACATTGCCGGGCTGGGCGTGGCCAACCCCATCGGGCAGATCTGGTCGGCCGCGCTGATGATCGAGCACCTGGGCAATGGCGACCCGCTGTACCAGGAGGCCGCAGCTGCGATTGTCTCGGCCATCGAGACGGTGCTTGCGCAAGGCCCGCGCACCCGGGAAATGGGCGGCAGCGCCAGTACGATTGAAGTGGGCGTGGCCATCGCCGAATGCATCGCCGGGAACAGGAGCTGAACATGATCAACGCACATTACATCGCCAACCAATGGCAGGCCTCGACGTCGCGGGAAGACATCCCGGTGATCGATCCCAGCAGCGGCGAAACCTATTCCAGCCTCGCCCGGGGCACCGCTGCCGATATCGACGCCGCCGTCCGCGCCGCGCGCCTGGCCGTGGGCGAGACCTTCGATGGCCCATGGGGCAGCTTGTCGGCCCTGGAGCGCAGCCGCCTGCTGGCCAGGCTTGGCGCGGCGGTGCTCGAGCATCACGAAGAACTGGCGCAGATCGAGGCGCGGGACACTGGCAAGGCGCTGAAAGTGGCCCGGGCCGATGCCACCGCCCTCGCCCGTTATTTCGAGTACTACGCTGGCGCGGCCGACAAGTTGCACGGCGAGACCCTGCCTTATCAGAACGGCTACACGGTGCTGACGGTGCGCGAACCCCATGGGGTAACCGGGCATATCATCCCGTGGAACTACCCGATGCAGATCTTCGGGCGCAGCGTCGGCGCGTCCCTGGCGGCAGGCAATGCCTGTGTGGTCAAGCCGGCCGAGGACGCCAGCCTGTCGTTGCTGCGCCTGGCGCAGATTGCCGCCGAGGTGGGCTTCCCGGCCGGCGCGATCAACGTGGTGACCGGCTACGGCTACGAGGCCGGCGCGGCGTTGTGCAGCCATCCGGGTATCGACCACCTCTCGTTTACCGGCTCCAGCGTGACTGGCACGGCGGTGTCCAAAGCCGCCGCTGAACGGCACTGCCCGGTGACCCTGGAGCTGGGCGGGAAATCGCCGCAACTGGTATTCGCCGATGCCGACCTGGACGAAGCCTTGCCGGTGCTGGTCAACGCCATTGTGCAGAACTGCGGGCAGACCTGTTCGGCGGGCAGCCGGCTGCTGGTGGAGCGCAGCATTTATGAAGCGCTGGTGGAGCAACTCAGCCAGCGCTTTGGCGAACTGCGCACCGGGCCTTCGGCGCTGGACCTGGACATGGGCCCACTGATCAACCAGAAGCAGCAACGCCTGGTGCGCGAGTTCGTGCGCGAGGCCGAACAGGCCGGCATCACGGTGGCCGCGCGCGGCCAGGTGGTGGCCGAGGCCGGCAGTGGTGGTTACTTCCAGGAAGCGGTGCTGTTTCGCGATGTGCCGCCCGACAGCCGCCTGGCCCAGGAGGAAGTCTTCGGCCCGGTGTTGGCCGTGATGCCCTTTGACGACGAAGCCGAGGCCATCCGCCTGGCCAACGGCACCGATTTCGGCCTGGTCGCCGGCGTATGGACCCGCGACGGCGCCCGGCAGATGCGCCTGGCGCGCAAGCTGCGCTGTGGCCAGGTATTTATCAATAACTACGGGGCCGGCGGCGGGGTTGAACTGCCCTTCGGCGGCGTCAAGGCCAGCGGTTATGGCCGGGAAAAAGGCTTCGAGGCCCTGCTGGGCTTTACCACCTTGAAGACCATTGCGATCAAACACGGCTAAGCCCTTACAACAACAAGAAAGGAGCACACTCCATGCGTCTAGCAAACAAAGTGGCCATCGTCACCGGCGCCGGTTCCGGCTTTGGTGAAGGGATCGCCAAGACCTTCGCCCAACAGGGTGCGCGGGTTATCGTCGCCGACATGAACGCCACCGGCGGCCAGCGGGTGGTCAATGAGATCGCCGCCACTGGCGGCCATGCGCATTTCGTCGAGGTCAATGTGGCCAATGATGAAAGCATGGGCGCGCTGCTGCGCGCGACCCTGGAGCAATTCGGCGGGCTGGATATCGTCATCAACAACGCCGGCACCACCCACCGCAACCGGCCGATGCTGGAGGTGGACGAGGCCGAGTTCGACCGGGTGTTCGCGGTCAACGTCAAAAGCATCTTCCTCAGCGCCAGGCATTTTGTGCCGCACTTTCGCAGCCAGGGCGGCGGCGTGTTCGTCAACATTGCCTCGACCGCCGCGATCCGCCCGCGCCCGGGGCTGGTCTGGTATAACGGCAGCAAGGGCGCGGTGGTGGTCATGAGCAAGACCATGGCGGCAGAGCTGGGGCCGGACAATATCCGCGTCAATTGCGTGAACCCGGTGGTCGGCGCAACCGCGTTACTCAGTGAGTTCATGGGCGTGCCGGACACCCCGGAAAACCGTCAGAAGTTCATGGCGACCATCCCCCTGGGACGTTTTTCCACCCCGCAGGACGTGGCCAATGCCTGCCTGTACCTGGCCTCGGACGAAGCGGCTTTTATCACCGGCACCTGCCTTGAAGTCGATGGTGGGCGCTGCGTGTAACTCAACGACCAAAGGGATCGGAGTCGATATGTGTGACTTACATAACAAGAACGAACCGAACACCAGGCAATTACTCGAAGGCCTGCCAAAGAACTGGGGCAAATGGGGGCCGGACGATGAAGTCGGCGCCCTCAATTACCTGACCGAAACCGAAGTGCTGCGCGGCGTGGCCTCGGTACGCCAGGGCAAGACCTTTACGTTGCAAGTGCAGATCGGCCATCCGGGCGGCGACCCGATGTGGCCGGCGCGCAACCCATCGATGCGCTTCAATACCCTGGATCACAGCCACTATCACTTCGGCAAGCAACCCGAAATGACCGGCGGCGCGGCGTATTGCGACGATGTGATCTTCATGCAGCTGCAAGGCTCGACCCAGTACGATGCCCTGGGGCATGCCTGGTATGACAATCAACTGTGGAACGGCTACGACGCCATGAGCACCGTCGGCGGCATGGCCAAGGCCAGTGTGCTGGCGATTGCCGAGCGCGGCGTGGTCGGGCGCGCGGTGCTGATCGACATGGCCCGCCATCGTGGCAAGAAATACCTGAGCCGTGGCGAAACCTTCAACCACCTGGACTTGCTGGCCGCTGCCAAGGCCCAGGGCGTGACCATCGAAAAGCGCGACATCCTGATCATCCGTACCGGCTCCATGGGCGCGTTCTACGAGTATGGCAAGACCGAGTTCTTCAAGGACCTGGTGGAGCCCGGCCTGACCTACAGCCGGGAACTGGTGGAGTGGTTCCATGCCATGGAAATCCCCAACCTGGTGACCGATACCATCGCCAACGAGGTGATCACCGACCCGGTGTCGGGGGTGCAGATTCCGTTGCATTGCGCGCTGATGCGCAACCTCGGCATTGCCTTTACCGAGATTGTGCTGCTGGAGGAACTGGCCGCCGATTGTGCCGACGACGGCCAGTGGAAGTTCCTCTACACCGCCGCACCGTTGAAGATTGTCGGCGGCAGCGGCGCGCCGGTGAACCCGGTGGTGATCAAGTAGTTCACCACTCGTAGGACACGGCCAGGGACGCTGTGCGTTTCTGGCCGTGTATTTGTGACGTTTAGCCCGGCATCAGACGCGTGGGTCGCCCGCTGCCTTGGCGGGGGTTGCATACTGCGGTTTCAGATGGCCTTGCTGGTCGAGCAACCAGGCATCCATGATCTGACGTACCACCGGGCCTGCCACGCGGCCACCCGCCTCGCCGTTTTCAATCATCACTGAAATCACGATCCTGGGGTGCTCGGCCGGGGCGAAGCCGACAAACAACGCGTTGTCGCGGTTGCGCTCGCGGGTTTTCAGGCGGTTGTAACGCTCGCCCTGCTTGATCGCCACCACCTGCGCGGTGCCACTCTTGCCGGCGATCCGGTACTGCGCACCGGCGGCCGACGCCCGGGCAATCCCACGCGGGTCGTGCATCACCATTTGCATGCCGTGGTTGACCTGATCCCAGTCGCGGGGGTTCTTGAGCACGACATTGGGCATCGGGTTTTCGTCCACGGGTGGCACGCCGTCGATGCTCTTGGCCAGGTGTGGGCGATTCCATACTCCCTTGTTGGCGATCAGCGCTGTGGCCTGGGCCAGCTGCAACGGGGTGACCTGCATATAGCCCTGGCCGATGCCGAGGATCACGGTTTCCCCGGGGAACCAGGGCTGGCGCCGGGTCGCACGCTTCCAGGCCTGGGATGGCATCAGGCCGGCGGACTCTTCAAACATATCCAGGGAGACTTTCTGGCCAAGACCGAATTCGGCCATGTAGTCGTGCAGGCGGTCGATCCCCAGTTTGTGGGCCAGGTCGTAGAAGTAGGTATCGTTGGAGCGCATGATGGCGGCGTCCATATCCACCCAGCCATCGCCATTGTGGTTCCAATTGCGGTATTTGTGATCAAAGTCCGGCAGTTGGTAGTAGCCGGGGTCGAAGACCCGGGTCTGCGCGGTGACCACACCACTGTCGAGACCGGCGATGGCCACTTCCGGCTTGATCGTCGAGCCGGGTGCATACAGCCCGCGCAGCACCCGATTGAACAGGGGGCGGTCGAGGGAGTCATGCAGCGCGGCATATTCCTTGAAGCTGATGCCGGTGACGAACGCGTTGGGGTCAAAGCTGGGTTTGCTGACCATCGCCAGGACTTCGCCGGTTTGCGGGTCGAGGGCCACCACTGAACCGCGACGATCGCCCAGGGCTTCTTCGGCGGCTTCCTGGAGCTTGATATCCAGGCTCAGGACAATGTTTTTACCGGGGACCGGGTCGGTATGCTTAAGCACCCGTAGGACCCGGCCCTGGGCATTGGTCTCGACCTCTTCGTAACCCACATGGCCGTGCAACTGCGACTCATAGAAACGCTCGATGCCGGTTTTACCAATCGATTGCGTGCCACGGTACTCGACTGAATCCAGCGCCTTGGACTCTTTTTCGTTGATGCGGCCCACGTAACCAATGGAATGCGCAAAGTGGGCACCCAACGGGTAGTGACGCACGAACTGTGGCTCGACCTCCACGCCGGGTAGGCGGAATTGGTTGACGGCCAATAGGGCGATCTGTTCTTCAGTCAATTCATAGAACAACGTCACGGGTACAAACGGGTGACGCGCCTGCTTCAGGGCCTTGTCGAAGGCTACGCGGTCTGCAGCGGGCAGATGCAGCAACGTGATGATCGAGTCCAACTCCCCTTGCAGGTCGCTAGCCCGTTCGCGGGTGATGGTCAGGTTGTAACTGGGACGGTTATCGGCCAAAACCACACCGTTGCGATCATAGATCAGACCGCGGGTCGGGGTGATGGGCAGGACGTGGACACGGTTGTTTTCAGAGATGGTGGAGTGATAGTCGAACTCCACCACTTGCAGGAAATACAGGCGGGCGACCAGGGTACAGGTGATGCCAAGTACCAGCACGGCGCAGGCCAGCAGGCGTTTGTTGACCAGACGGTGTTCTTTTTCGTGGTCTTTGATCGGTATGGCTTGAGGCATTTCTACAGCATCTCGTTGAATAAGGGCGATGCCGCATCCTGCGGTTGAAAAGGTCGTCCCTGAAAAAGCTGCTGCACCTTACCAAAATTACCGAAACACTTTGTATTGAATTGACCGAAGGGCAGTTGGATGGCGACATGCCATAACCTTTTCAACCGCCCAAAACAAAACCCCAACTGCTTTCGCAATTGGGGTTTCGGAATTTAATCTTGACGATGACC
>NZ_JBWKWY010000063.1:0-7826 GCF_059422465.1 Pseudomonas sp. GW821-FHT01D09 | reverse complement strand
CCCCCCCCCCCCCCCCCCCCCCCCCCCCCCCCCCCCCCCCCCCCCCCCCCCCCCCCCCCCCCCCCCCCGCTCCCACATTTGATCTTCGCTGCTTTGAGTATTGCGTTCGCTTAACTGAACGGCATTACGGCAAGCCCGCTCCTACAGGGCGTTGAGCTTATGCGCCAGGTCCAGCACCACTTTGCCGCTGTCGACAGTGGGCACCAGATGGGTAAACGGGATCTCGATCAGGCGGTTCTCCCGCACTGCCCGCAGGCGCGACAGCACCGGGTCGCGGGTCAGCAACTGGCGTTTGCGGCTGGCCGGGGACCACAGGGCGTCGGCCAGCAGGATCACATCCGGGTCGCTCATCAATAACGTCTCGCTGCTGACCCTGACCCGGTATTGATTGATCCCGGCCAACAGGTTGCGCGCTCCGGCAGCGGCCAGCAGGGCGCTGACGAAACCGTGTTGTCCTTCGCTGTCCAGGCCATTGACTTCACTGTCGAGGTAAAACACCGACAAGGGCTTGGCCGGCTTGGCCAGTGCCTGGGCGCTGGCCAGGTCGGCGTCCAGGGCCTCAATCAAGTCGCGGGCCCGCTGTGGTTGATGCAGCAGGTTGCCCAGGGTCAGCAGGTCATTGCGAATATGCCCGAAGTAATCCAGGGAGTGCCCGGCACACGCCGACTCCAACAGGTACGAGGCTACACCGTTGCCGGCCAGCCCGGTGCGCGAGGTGATGCCATTGCCAAAGGCCGTGGCAAAGCCGCCCACCACCAGGTCCGGCTTTTGCCCATACAACACCTCGCTGGCCGGGTAGCGCGGGGCAATCACCGGCACGCCTTGATACTGGCCCTGCTGGTGTGCGGTGCCGTTGTCATCCAGGTACGCCACGCCCACCAGCGCCGGGCCGGCTCCCAGGGCCAGCAGCATGTCGGCGGCGTGCTGGTTCAGGGCGACGATGCGCGACGGCGGCGCAGTAGGCAGGTGCCAATCCTGCTGGCAATTGCGATAGCCGTCCGCCAGGGCCGAGGCACTGCACAGTAGGGCCATGGCCAAGCCTGCCAGGCGCTTCATGGGTGCTCCCGGATCAGCAGTGCTTCGACCACGTCGCCGCCCACCAGGTGCACATCCACCAGGCGCACGGCATCGGCCTTGCTGCGCACGCCATACCAGCAGCGCTCCGGGTACACTGTGAGCACCGGCCCCAGGTTGCAGGGGAACTGGCAATGGGTGCGCGTCAGCAGCACACCGCCGGGTACTTCGATGTGTTGGTGTTCCAGCAGGCGTCGGCGCAGGGTTTTCCACAGTTGCAAGGCGCCACGCTGGGTGCAGCGCGGGCCGGTGCACAGCAGCACATGGCGGGCATGCTCGGGGATCCGGGACCAGTCGGGGTGGCTGTCCACCCCGTCGATGTGTGTGATTTCAGTCATCAGAAGCGATACGTGTAACGCACCTCAGAGGTGAAGGGGCGGCCCAGGTTGTCGACATTGCTGGAGCGGCTGGTGACGTAGTCGCGGTCGAACAGGTTTTCTACCAGCAGGCTCACGCGGTGTTGATGGGCGTGGTCGAGGTAGCGGTAGGCGTCGGCGTCTACGACCGAGTAGTGACCGTACTCGATGCGTTTCGAGCTGGTCACATCGTGGATATAACGGATGGCCGCGCCGGCGCCCCACAGGCGGTTCTGCGACTCGAAACCCACCCGCGAACGGGCGAAGAAACTGGGCACATCATTGATCGTGACGCCGGCGCGCGACTCGGTCAGGTTGCGGGTCATGTCCGCCTGCAGGCTCCACTGGTCGTTGAGCGCCCACTTGGCGTCGGCCTCGAAGCCGCGCATCTGGATCTGCCCCTGGCCGTTGACCCACTGGATATCGTCGAGGGTGATCAGGTCGGTGATCGTGCGCTTGAACAGGGTCAGGCTGGCACTGAACTCACGGTCGGCCAGCAGGCCCTTGTAGTCCAGGCCCAGCTCGGCGTTGCGGCTTTTTTCCGGCTTGAGGTTGCGGTTGCCGAGTTCGTCGCCGGGCTCATTGACAAACAGTTGCTCGGCATTCGGCAGCTTGTAGGCGGTGCCGTACTGGCCGCGCAGGGCCCAGTTGGCGTTGAGGTCATAGAGCGAGGTGAGCATGCCGACCGTGGCACTGTCGCCGCCGCTCATGGTTTCGTGGCGCACGCCGATACTCGGGTGCCAGTCGGGCAGGGCGTCGATCTGCGGGCGCAGTTGGCTGTACAGGGCGTGGGCCTCGGCCTGGTTGTTGTCGATGACCAGCACATCGTCCTGGCCCTTGAACCACTGGTTGTCGGAGCCGAACACCAGCACATGCCCGCCTTCAAGCTCAGCCTTGCCTTCGGCCTGCACGCCCCAGTCGGTAAAACCCCAGTAGTCATTGTGGTTGCGTACCAGGGTGCCGCCGTCGGCGGTGTTGTTGACCCGTGAATAGCGCGTATCCCAATCGTTGATATGGCCCTTGACGAAGTAACTCAGCCGCTCGTTGAGGCGTTGCTCGAAGGTCGCCGTGGCGATCTGTTGCACGCGGTCGTTGGTGGTCTTGCGGTTGTTGGTGGCGCCGGCGAAGTCCAGGTTGGCGTCGGAGTACTGGTAGAACAGCTCCAGGCGCGAGTCATCGCCAATAGACTGGATGGCCTTGGCGCCGAGGGTGGTGACTTCGTAGGAACGTTTCTTGTCGCTGACATGGCTCATGTCGCGGTTGCGAAACGGCTGGTAGCCCTCGGACACGTTATGGCTGACATAGGCCAGCAGGCCCAGGTCGCCCAGGCCGTTAGTGAAAACCCGCTCGGCCCGGGCATCGCCGGTGGTGCCGCCAAAGGTATCGACGCCCAGGTTGGTTTCGCCGGACACCTCGCGGGTCTGCGGGCTGCGCGTGACGATATTGATTACGCCCGCCACCGCCTGGGTCCCGAACAACAGGCTCTGGCCACCCTTGAGCACTTCGATGCGCTCCACGGCGTTGGCCGGCAGGGTGTCCAGGTACAGGCCACCGTACAGGCGGTTGTTCAGGCGTACGCCGTCGAGCAGGATCAGGGTGTCGTCATTGCGCCCGCCCAGCAGGGAGTAGGTGCCGTAGTCGAACGGGCCGTTTTTGGGCGCGACATAGAAACCGGGGATAAACATCTGCATCGCCCGCGTGATATCGGCGCTGGGGCCGGCGCGTTCAATCTGTTCGCGGGTGACAATCGCCACTTTGCTGCCGTATTGGGCCATCTCGGCCACGGTGGTGGATTCCACCGACGGCGCCGAAACGGTCTGCGGATGGAGCACCAGGGCCGCGTCATCGGCGAGCAGCAGCGGGCTGAACAGGCACCCCAGGAGCAGGGTCGGGCCAGAGGTAGAGGAACGTTGGAAAATCATAGTCTTCTCGAAAGTATCTTCGCAGAAGCACGCAGGAGAAGGCACCGGGCACACACCGACACCGGCCCATGCCCGCCCACCGCAGGATTATGCCAAACAGAAATTCCAGGCCGGTCTCCGGGCTCTCGCGTATCGAACCCTTCACCTTCCCATGGCGTTCTGGCCACAGTGGTGTAACGAAGGGGTCACGCGAATACCGTTGCGGGGGCAGCACCGGACTTGCTCGAACGAGCGTACCGGTTTCCCGTTTCACCTCATGCACGGCGGCATGCGGCACCTGAAACAGGCCGGCATCTGAACATTCCCACAACCGTTGGTCAACATTGCGATGCACTGCTGGCAGATCCGATCGTTGTAAGATGTGTTCTTCACCGGCTCACCCGAGATCCAGGTCCATGCAGAGCACCCGCCTGACGCTGATTTGCCATGGCTCGACCCGGGCGCAGAAACGCGGGCAATTCCCCCTCGACGAAGCCCTGGAAATACCGCCTACCCCCTTGATGCTGGCCGGGCGCTTTAAGAAAGCGCCACGCTTGCTATGTGGGCCTGAACGGCGGACCCGGCAAACGGCGATGTTGTTTGGCGAGCAAGCCAAGGTCGATGACGGCTTGCGTGATATGGATGTGGGCCGTTGGCATGGCCAGGACGTCAGCATCATCACCGACGATGAGATGGCAAGCTGGCTCACAGACAGCGCCAGCGCTCCCCATGGCGGTGAGTCGGTGGCGCAACTCTGCGTGCGGGTACGCTTGTGGATGCAGGCCCTGCAAGACCAGCCCGGCCATGTGGTGGCGGTGACACATCCATCAGTGATTCGCGCGGCCCTCCTGAATGCCATGCAATGCCCGATGGGTATGTTTTACCTGATCGATGTGGAGCCGCTGTCTTCTACTGAGCTGCGTTTCAACAGTGTCTGGCGCCTGCGCCTGGACAGCCACCGCTAGAACGGATGAAGTGGCAAAATGCAATCATTTGCGCTTATATACGGCGCTGTCTCGGCGCGCACCTATCGAATGCGTATAAATTTTGCAGATTGAGCAAGGACGTTTATGAGGGCAAGCAAGCTGATTGCGGTGGAAACCGGCAAGCACACCTTTGAGTTTGAAAACCAAGAAAGCTTGAAGTGGCAGGGCTTTTTTGATGTGGACACGGTCCGTTTGGTCCTGGGTAATAACGGTTCCGGCAAAACGTCATTACTAAGCGATATGGCGGCGTCGATTTCCTCGATGCGTGCATTGCCCCAACGATCAGTGTTTGGACAATACGAAGAAAGCATCGGCAAATTGTCGGCCGCCGAGTTGAGAAAAGTGGGGGTGATCTATTTTTCTCCTTTGCCGTATCGAAGAAGAATCCCACTCAGAAATAGATTTATCGATGCATCGCCTCGATTTGAAAAAAATGCAAGCCTGGATCAGCTTGAGCAGTTCTATTCGGTGGCCGAGGACCTGGGCCTGAGTTCAAGTTTGCGTGCAGAAATCAGCTATAGCTCAACTTTATGCAAAGATATACTTGCACCCGCACTGCTTTCTCTGGTGCGCTCGAAAACGGGACATTTAAATTCGACGTTGCTCGAAGAGTTGGTAGGGGATTATCGAAAGCTGGTGATGAGCGAGGAGGAATTCAAATCACCATATTATGAACGTGGCCATCCTCAAAGTTTATTTGACAAGCGTTTGGCAACAGTCTTGTCAAAGATCGAAAATGCCATATTGAGTTATCTGCCCACAGGCAAGGGTAGGTTTGCAATGTTGGCGGTTTTGGAGAAAGCGGTAGAAAAGCAGTCGAATAAGCTACGTTTTGCTCGGGCTTTTTTGCGGATCAACAATATTGCTATTTATGTGCAGGACCGACGCGACCATCTGATTATGAAGGATATGCTCAAAAACTTTGAGTCTACCGTTGGTTTGCTTAAAGCCGGAGGGAAGCAGCTTCAAAGAAAAAATCGAGGATATACGTTCACCATTGATTCGTCCGCACACGCTGCGCAGTTGCTCGCCTCTAATGCTGCAGTCGAGATTCTTTGGGGGGAGCAGAGTTCGGGGGTGAGGGCGTTAGTCGATCAGTTTTCATTGTTGCGCAAAGCGTTTGAAAGGATGCGTGAGAAGCGCTTGGATCATGTGCTCGTACTGATTGACGAGGGTGATGCCTACTTGCATTTGGCTTGGCAGCGTCGTTACATATATTTGTTGAATAAATTTATGGCGGCGGCTAAGGAAGAGTATGGTGTAGAAATATTACAGTTGGTGGTCGCCACTCATTCTCCGGTAATAACGGGTGATTTTCCGACGTGCATGGTCACCAATCTGGACAAGGAGCAAGGGTTGGGCGCGACCTTCGCTACGCCGTTGGAGGACATCATTTTCAAAGCATTCGATTCGGTTGCGTTAGGTGAGTTTGCTGCAAAGAAAATCAATCAATTGCATGCTCGAATAACAGATAAAGTCCTTTCTCCGCAGGACGAATTATTACTCAGTAGCATTGGTGACGTTGGTATCAAAAATGCGTTGCTGCGTGTACGCAAGGATAGTCAGAAGCCATGATCATTAATGTGTCTGATATGTGGCATAAAGCGCGTACACGCCATCGAGCATTTGTCGCGGAAAAAGTTGATCAGATGTTGATCGACTTGCATCAATTCCAGGGGCCTTGCCAGGCTGGGGTGATGGTGCAATATCGATTGGCTGATTTCATGGCTCAGTATAAAAACCAAATATGTCGGGAGTTGGCCGGAAATTTGCGCGCCATTGCTGAAGACTTTCGCAAAAGGTTCAAGTCGAAGGTCGATCGAACGACTGTGCGCCAACTCCTGGAGAAATATCTAAACTATAAGAGTTTCAGTGCCAAGCCCGCGGTTTTTCCGCCGGTTGATTGGTGTGCGTACGCACTGTGCTCTACTGTTGGCTATGTAATATGTCCGTATTGCCATATGGCGGCAATTGATGTGAGGGAGGGTGATGCGACTATTTCGGGTTATCGAGGGAGCCTGGACCATTATTATCCCAAGGCCGCAATACCGTTCCTTTCCTTGACGTTGGGTAACTTGGTGCTGGCCTGCGATCAATGTAATGGCCCGTCCATGAAGGGTTCTAAGCGCTTCGATAAGATTGCCCACCTTCACCCTTTTCTGGATCAGGAAAGTATTGGGTTTTCGTTGGCGTTCAGAGGCAAGAAACTCAGTGTGCAGCACTGGGCACTCGACCTTGATCCCTCGATGTATAAAATACGCCTTTCATTACCGGCTTATAAACAGGGGCATAAGAAAGCCATTAATTCAATTCGGACATTCCAGTTGGGCGCGCGCTATCAGGTTTTCGTCAAAAAGGCATTGGCCGTGCAGAGAATTTCCAGGGTGGAAACACGCCCTGCTGCGGTTAATGCTCACCTGCCCAAGCTTAATGTTACGCACTATGACTACATAGGGGTTGATCCCAAGGATTATAAAAACGCCCTTGCTGGAAAGTTTGTGCTCGATATTGCCAGGCAGTTTGATTTTATTTGAGCTTATTGGGTTCATTGAGTGGCGTGAACGAAACGCCTGGAGCGTGGGGCTGGAGTTTAATTCTGCCGTCAGTGGCTTGAGCATGGCAAAATCCGCACCCTCTGCCTAGCCTGTTATCGAGAACACCTGACCCATGAAAAAGATCCTGATCATCGGCATTGGCGCCGGCAACCCCGACTACATCACGATGCAGGCGGTGAAGGCGCTGAACCGCACCGACGTGTTTTTCCTGATGGACAAGGGCCAGAGCAAGGACAAGCTGATCGACCTGCGCCGGGAAATCTGCCAGACCTATATCGACGCCGGGCACGCCTACCGCTTTGTCGAAGCCGACTGCCCCGAGCGTGTGCGCGGCGAAATCGACTACACCACGGCGGTGCAGGATCTGAACCGCGACAAGCAACAGACCTTCGAGCGCATGATCAACGAACACATGGCTGACGGTGAAGTGGGGGCCTTCCTGGCCTGGGGCGATCCGGCGTTGTACGACAGCACCATCCGTATCCTGCAGGCGATCCTGGCCGATGGGCGCTGTGCCTTTGAGTTTGACGTCATCCCCGGGATTACCAGCGTCCAGGCCCTGGCGGCCCAGCATAAAGTGCCGCTGAACCGCATCGGCCGTTCGATCGAGATCACCACTGGGCGGCGGCTCGCGGCGGGGCAGGCCAGCGATGCCGATACCCTGGTGGTGATGCTCGATGCCGAGGACTCCTACCGCAGCGTTGCGGACCAGGACCTGGAAATCTACTGGGGCGCGTACCTGGGCACGCCGGATGAAATCCTGATCAGCGGCAAGGTGGCCGAGGTGGCCGATGAGATCGAGCGTGTACGCAAGGCGGCGCGCCAGGCTAATGGCTGGATCATGGATACCTACCTGCTACGCAAGCCGTAGGGGGGGGGAATGCATTAAAAAATATGGGAGCGGGCTTGCTCGCGATGGCGGTGGGTCAGTCAAATATCTATCAACTGACACAC
>NZ_JBWKWY010000062.1:0-8125 GCF_059422465.1 Pseudomonas sp. GW821-FHT01D09 | reverse complement strand
CGATGGCGGTGTGTCAGTAAACACATCCGGTGACTGACACACCGCCATCGCGAGCAAGCCCGCTCCCACATTTTTGACCGAGTACACACATTGGTTCAGTGGCGACTCAGAAATCCTTGCACAAGCGCAGGGCGTCATAGATCGCAGCATGGGTATTGCGCTGGGCCACACAGTCACCGATGCGGAACAGCAAGTAGCCCTCCCCCGGCTCGCTCAGGCACGGCTGCGGCTTGATCGCAAACAGCGCCTCGACGTCCATCTGCCCCTTGTTGCGCGCCCCTTGCTTGAGGGCGTAGTAGATTTCTTCATCCGGGCGCACGCCGTTTTCCACCACCACCTGGTCCACCACCCGCTCTTCCTTGGCGCCGGTGTATTCGTTCTCCAGCACCGCGATCAGCTTGTCGCCCTCGCGGTAGACCTTCTCCAGCATCATGTCGCCGGTCATGATCACTTCCTTGGGGTACATGCTGCGGTAGTAGGTCGGGAATGACGTCCCGCCGATGGCCACGCCCGGCTTGATGTCGTCGGTGACGATCTCCACCTGGCAGCCCTTGTCGGCCAAAAAGTCGGCCACCGACATGCCGGTGAATTCACAGATGGTGTCGTACACCAACACGTTCTTGCCCGGTGCCACTTTGCCGTCGAGCACGTCCCAGCTGCTGACCACCAGGCCTTCGGCCGCGCCCCAGTGTTCGTTCTGCTCGATAAACGGATGCCCGCCCACCGCCAGCACCACCACATCGGGGCGCAAATCGAGGATGGTCGCGGCATCCGCCGCCACGCCCAGGCGCAGGTCGACATTCAGCCGCGCCAGTTCCAGCTGGAACCAACGGGTGATACCGGCGATCTGGTCGCGCTGCGGTGCCTTGGAGGCGGTGGTGATCTGCCCGCCGATAAAGTCTTTTTTCTCCAACAGGGTCACGTCGTGGCCGCGCTCGGCAGCCACCCGCGCCGCTTCCATCCCGGCCGGGCCGGCACCGACCACCACCACTTTGCGCTTGGGCCCGGTGGATTTCTCGATGATGTGCGGCACGCCCATGTATTCACGGGAGGTCGCGGCGTTCTGGATGCACAGCACGTCCAGGCCCTGGTACTGGCGGTCGATGCAATAGTTGGCGCCGACGCACTGCTTGATCTGGTCGATCTGGCCCATCTTGATCTTGGCGATCAGGTGCGGGTCGGCCATGTGTGCGCGGGTCATACCGACCATGTCCACGTAACCGCCTTCGAGAATGCGCGTGGCCTGGTTCGGGTCCTTGATGTTCTGCGCGTGCAGCACCGGGACCTTGACCACTTCCTTGATCCCGGCGGCCAGGTGCAGGAACGGCTCCGGTGGGAAACTCATGTTGGGGATCACGTTGGCCAGGGTGTTGTGGGTGTCGCACCCCGAGCCGACCACGCCGATAAAGTCGAGCATGCCGGTGTCGTCGTAGTATTTGGCGATCTGCTTCATGTCTTCGTGGGACAGGCCATCGGGGTGGAACTCGTCGCCGCACAGGCGGATGCCCACGCAAAAATCCGGGCCGACTTCGGCGCGTACGGCCTTGAGTACTTCCAGGCCGAATTTCATCCGCCCCTCGAAGCTGCCGCCCCATTCATCGGTACGCTTGTTGACCCGTGGGCTCCAGAACTGGTCGATCATGTGCTGGTGCACCGCCGACAGTTCCACGCCATCCAGGCCTCCGGCCTTGGCCCGGGCGGCGGCGCTGGCGTAGTTGCCGATCACCCGCCAGATTTCTTCCGGCTCGATGGTCTTGCAGGTGGCACGGTGCACCGGCTCACGCACGCCGGAGGGCGACATTAACGTCGGCCAGTTGAAGCCGTCCCAGCGGGAGCGGCGGCCCATATGGGTAATCTGGATCATGATCTTGGCGCCATGCTTGTGCATGGCATCGGCCAGGTTCTGGAAGTGCGGGATGATGCGGTCGGTGGACAGGTTCACCGAACTCCACCACTCCTGCGGGCTGTCGATCGCCACCACCGAGGAGCCGCCACAGATCGCCAGGCCAATGCCGCCCTTGGCTTTCTCTTCGTAATACCTGATGTAGCGCTCGGTGGTCATCCCGCCGTCGGTGGCATACACCTCGGCGTGGGCAGTACTGAGCACGCGGTTACGGATGGTCAGTTTGCCGATCTGGATCGGCGCAAACATTGCTTCAAAAGCCATGGCACGGTCCTCGGCTTACAACGGCTTGACGATGAACAGACCGTCGTCGTGGCCCTCTTCGGAGCCTCCGTAGACTTGTTCGGCGACGGTGCGGATGTTGCTGCCGCGCGCTTGCAGAATCTGGTCCATGGCGCCGGCAAACCAGCCGGTGAACATGTAGTCCACTTTGCGCCCGACCTTGCCGTACACATAGACAAAGGCCGAGTGTTCGAGCTTGACGCTGGCGGTGCCTTGGTCGAGGTCGATGTCCTGGATCTTGAACAGGCCCCAGCCGCGTTGCGACAGGCGTTTCATGTAGTGCTCGAACACCGCGACGCCTTCCAGGCCGTGGCATTCGGCTTCTTTTTCACACCAGTGCCAGGCGGATTTGTAGCCGGCCTTGTAGAGGATTTCGGCGTAGGCATCAGCGCCCAGCACCTCTTCGATGCCCATGTGGTTGTTGACGAAGAAATGACGCGGCACGTACAGCATCGGCAGGGCGTCGGAAGTCCAGACACCGGTTTCGCTGTCGACTTCGATAGGCAATTGCGGGGCGATCTTGGCCATGGAAACTCAACTCCAGAAAATTCGGTTTAGTGCCCGCCACACGGATGGCAGCGGGAAAGAAAGCAGGGCTTATTCGCCCCAGACGTCCTTGAGGACGTTGACCCAGTTCTCGCCCATGATCTTGCGCACCACGCGCTCGCTGTGGCCGCGCTTGAGCAGGGTCTCGGTCAGGTTGGGGAACTCGCCCACGGTGCGGATGCCCAGCGGGTTGATGATCTTGCCGAAGCTGGTCAGGCGGCGGGCATAGCCCTTGTCATGGGTCAGCATTTCAAAGAAATCCTGGCCATGGCCCTGGGTGAAGTCGGTGCCGATGCCAATGGCGTCTTCGCCAACGATGTTCATGGTGTATTCGATGGCTTCGGCGTAGTCGTCGATGGTCGAGTCGATGCCCTTGGCCAGGAACGGCGCAAACATGGTCACGCCGACAAACCCGCCGTGGTCGGCAATGAACTTGAGTTCGGCATCGGATTTGTTGCGCGGGTGTTCTTTCAGGCCCGACGGCAGGCAGTGGGAGTAGCACACCGGTTTCTTCGATTCGAGGATGACTTCTTCGCTGGTCTTGGAGCCGACGTGGGACAGGTCGCACATAATGCCGACACGGTTCATCTCACCGACGATCTCGCGCCCGAAGCCCGACAGGCCGCCATCGCGCTCGTAGCAGCCAGTGCCCACCAGGTTCTGGGTGTTGTAGCACATCTGCACCACACCGACGCCGAGCTGCTTGAAGATCTCCACATAGCCAAGCTGGTCCTCAAAGGCATGGGCATTCTGGAAGCCGAAGATGATGCCGGTCTTGCCTTGCTCCTTGGCGCGGCGGATATCGGCGGTGGTCTTCACCGGGATCACCAGGTCGCTGTTCTCGCGGATCAGGGTCTGGCTGGCCACGATGTTATTGATGGTGGCCTGGAAGCCTTCCCACACCGACACCGTGCAGTTGGCGGCGGTCAGGCCACCCTTGCGCATGTCCTCGAACAGGTCGCGGTTCCACTTGGCAATGATCAGCCCGTCGATAACGATGCTGTCGGCGTGCAGTTCGGCTGGGCTCATCAGGCGTCCCCTTATTGGCGATTCATGCGCCGAATCGTCTGCCGGCGCTTTGGGGCCAGCATATGCCCAGGGGCTGACGGAGCCGGGTGCAAAAACGACAGGGGAATTGCCGAAAGCGTCAATCCACGACAAAGGGTGCACGGACGTGTCTGTTCTGTATCTGTTCTTTGGCCTACGCTTGAGCCAGAATTCGACCCATCCACTGATATGAGAAGGCGCAATGAAACCGATTTTCCTGGCTTTGGCACTCCTCGCCACCGGCGTCCACGCGGCCGAAGACACCGACAGCACCCCGTGTGATGGCATCGAAAACGACAAACAGACCATCGAATGCGCCGCCTACAACAAAACCACCGCCGAACAGCTGCTCAAGGATAACTACCAGGGCCTGCTGGAACGCATGGGTTCTACCTACGCCAGCAACAAGGCGCAGCTGGCGGACATCACCGCTCGTCTGAAGGATGCCCAGCAGAAGTGGGAAAAACTGCGGGATGCCGATTGCGCGGTGGACACCTTCCCGGCCGTCACCGGCACCAAGGCCTACGCCATTGCGCAAAATGACTGCCTGGCGCGGATGAGTGATGAGCGGTCGGAGTTTTTGGAGTCGATTGGCCAGGAATAAGCGACAATCGCGCCCTTCTTTCCTCTGAACCAAGGCCACCCCATGACGCTCTGCGGCATCGAAATCAAAGGCAGCGAAGCCATCATCGCCGTTGCCGCCCCGGACCTGACCCACATCGCCCTGGCCACCAAGAAAATCGCCCTCGAGGACGATGACGAGGCGGCCAACGTCAAAGCCTTCGCCAGCCAGGTGGCGGCGTTTGTGCATGAAAACGGCATCACCCGCATTGCAATCAAAAAACGCAGCAAAAAAGGCGAATTCGCCGGTGGCCCGACCACATTCAAGATTGAAGGGGTGCTGCAGTTGCTCGATGGTGTTGAAGTGACGCTGCTGTCGCCGCAGACCATCAATGCGCAGAACAAGAAGCATGACTTTGCGTTGCCGGCGACGCTGAACAAGTATCAGCATGAAGCCTTCAAGGCGGCATGTTCGGCACTGCTGAAAAAGTAAGCCCCACCACAAATCCAATGTGGGAGTTGGCTTGTGTGGGAGCTGGCTTGCCTGCGATGCAAGCACCGAGGTGTGTCAGTCACACCGCAGTGATGCGATCGCAGGCAAGCCAGCTCCCACATTGAATAGGTGCTCATTCAGGTATGTGCGAAGTTTGAGTCAAACCACCTCCCGTCGCCGATCCTCCCGTGGGCACTTGGCAAATCGCGCCCGGTAGCTGCGGGTAAAGTACGACGGCGACTCAAACCCACACGCGATACTCACTTCCAGCACGCTCATGCCGCTCTGGCGCAATAGCTGCCGGGCTTTTTCCAGGCGCAGGCCGAGGTAGAAGTTGCTTGGGGTGTCATTCAGATGCAGGCGGAACAGGCGCTCCAACTGGCGCCGTGTAACCTTGATCATCTGCGCCAGCGCCAGGGTGCTCAGGGGCGGCTCGGTGTGTTGCTCCATCTCGCCAATCACCTGCACCAGCTTCTGGTTGTTGATGCCGTAGCGCGTGGCAATCTGCATGCGCTGGTGATCCTTGCGCGGGCGGATGCGGCCCAGTACGAACTGTTCGGACACCTGGATCGCCAGTTCCGGGCCGTGGGCCTGGCTGATCAGGTCGAGCATCAGGTCGATGGAGGCGGTGCCACCGGCGCAGGTGATGCGCCGGCGGTCGATCTCGAACAGTTCCTGGGTCACCGTCAAGGCAGGATAGGATTCCTTGAAGGCATCGATGGCTTCCCAGTGCAGGGTCAGGCGGTAGCCGTCGAGCAGGCCGGCCTGGGCCAGGACGAAGCTGCCCGTGTCGATGCCGCCAAGGGTCACACCGTCATGGTCGAGGCGGCGCAGCCAGTGCTCCAGGGCCGGCGTCGCACACTCCAGCGGCTCAAAACCGGCCACTACCAACAAGGTCGCGCCTTTTTTCAGGGGCTCCAGCCCGGCGTCGGCATTGACTGACATACCATTGCTCGCCAGCACCGCGCCGCCATCGGCGCTCAGCACGTGCCAGCGATACAGCTCGCCGCGAAAACGGTTGGCCACGCGCAACGGTTCGATGGCCGAGATAAAGCCGATGGCCGAGAACCCCGGCATCAACAGAAAGTAGAAATCCTGGGACATGGTGCGCACTCGCGGGACGGGCAGCGTGGCCCCTGTGATACGCCAGTTCCAGCGCCCATTCAAGGGCGCAGGTCGCATCAGTGCAAAAGTGGGTCGCCGCCGGGCGTTTTGCCGGGCAGCAAGCTGGGTAACTTGGCGGCACGGCGCACAAAGACGCCGGAACCCACAATAACGACCTGCCGAGGGATCCCTCATGAACCGACTGATCAGCCGCTGCGTGCTCGCACTCAGCGCCGTGTTGAGCACCAGCGCCTGGGCCGCCGATGCCGCCTCCTGCAAGAACGTGCGCATGGGCGTGGTGAACTGGACCGACGTGATCGCCACCAGCGCCATGACCCAGGTGCTGCTCGACGGCCTCGGCTACAGCACCAAGCAAACCAGCGCGTCCCAGCAAATCATCTTTTCCGGCATTCGCGACCAGCGCCTGGACCTGTTCCTTGGCTACTGGAACCCGTTGATGACCCAGACCATCACCCCGTTCGTCGACGCCGGGCAGGTAAAAGTCCTCGACTCACCCAGCCTCAAGGATGCCCGCGCCACGCTCGCGGTGCCGACCTACCTCGCCGACAAGGGCCTGAAAACCTTCGCCGACATTGCCAGGTTCCAGAAAGAACTGGGCGGCAAAATCTACGGGATCGAGCCCGGTTCAGGGGCCAATATCCAGATCAAGGCGATGATCGCCAAGAACCAGTTCGGCCTGGGCAAATTCCAACTGGTGGAGTCCAGCGAGGCCGGCATGCTCGCCGCCGTGGACCGCGCCGTGCGCCGCAAGGAGGCCGTGGTGTTCTTCGGCTGGGCGCCGCACCCGATGAACGTCAATGTGCAGATGACTTACCTGTCCGGCAGCGAGGACGCCCTGGGCCCCAACGAAGGCATGGCCACGGTCTGGACCGTCACCACGCCGACCTACGCCGAGCAATGCCCGAATGTGCATCGGTTGCTGACCAACCTGACCTTCACCGCCGCCGACGAGAGCCGGATGATGCAACCGCTGCTGGAGCACAAGGACGCGCTCGAATCCGCCCGGCAATGGCTCAAGGATCACCCCCAGGACCAGCAGCGCTGGCTGGAGGGTGTGACCACCTTCGATGGCAAGCCGGCGGCGCAAAACCTGCAACTGAGCCGCAAATAACCTCTTTCAAAGCACCGCTTCGCAGCTGATACCGGCTGCGAACGGCATCACTACGCCTGCCTGTAAGGAACCCGTCCCATGAACCACGACGTCATCATCACCTGCGCACTCACCGGTGCTGGCGACACGACCGCCAGAAGCCCGCACGTGCCGGTCACCCCCAAGCAAATCGCCGCGGCAGCAGTAGAAGCGGCCAAAGCCGGTGCCACTGTGGTGCATTGCCATGTGCGTGACCCGCACACCGGCAAGTTCAGCCGCGATGTGGCGCTGTACCGCGAAGTGATGGAGCGCATCCGCGAGGCGGATATCGACATCATCGTCAACCTCACCGCCGGCATGGGCGGCGACCTGGAAATCGGCGGCGGCGAGAACCCCATGGCGTTCGGCCCCAACACCGACCTGGTCGGCCCGTTGACCCGCCTGGCCCACGTCGAGGCACTGCTGCCGGAAATCTGCACCCTGGACTGCGGCACCCTGAACTTCGGCGATGGCGACACCATTTATGTGTCCACCCCGGCCCAGTTACGGGCGGGTGCCAAGCGCATCCAGGAGCTGGGGGTAAAGGCCGAGCTGGAGATTTTCGACACCGGCCACTTGTGGTTCGCCAAGCAAATGATCAAGGAAGGCCTGCTCGACAACCCGTTGTTCCAGCTGTGCCTGGGCATCCCCTGGGGCGCGCCGGCCGACACCACCACCATGAAAGCCATGGTCGATAACCTGCCCGCCGATGCCGTGTGGGCCGGCTTTGGCATCGGCCGCATGCAGATGCCGATGGCGGCGCAGGCAGTGCTGCTGGGCGGCAACGTGCGGGTCGGGCTGGAAGACAATTTGTGGTTGGACAAGGGCGTGCTGGCGACCAATGGGCAACTGGTGGAGCGCGCCGGGGAAATCCTCAGCCGCCTGGGCGCGCGGGTTCTGAGCCCGGCTGAAGGCCGGATAAAAATGGGCCTGACCAAACGTAGCTAACTGTCGAAACCGGATCAAAAAATGTGGGAGCTGGCTTGCCTGCGATAGCGGTGTGTCAGTGCCAAATGCATCAACTGGCACACCGCTATCG
>NZ_JBWKWY010000061.1:0-11852 GCF_059422465.1 Pseudomonas sp. GW821-FHT01D09 | reverse complement strand
TTGCCCGCGATGGCGGTGGATCAGCCAACACAGTTGTTAACTGACATACCGCTATCGCGGGCAAGCCCGCTCCCACAGTTGATCTGCGCTGGGCTACACGCCCTTGATGGTCTGGCTGCGCTGCCCCTGCACCCCGACCGGCACATCACCCTTGAGGGTCACGCGGCGCACGATGCGTTCCTGGGTGCCGTAGTCATCCACCGCGTAATGTTGGGTGGCGCGGTTGTCCCAGATCGCCACGTCGCCGGTGTTCCAGCGCCAGCGCACGGTGTTTTCCAGGCGGGTGACGTGGCTTTGCAGGAGGTTGAACAGGTGTGCGGAATCGGCCTGCGAGTAGCCCTTCAGGCGCTTGACGAAATGCCCCAGCAGCAAGGTCTTCTCGCCGCTGACCGGGTGTACGCGCACCACCGGGTGCTCGGTCTCGTACACCGTCGAGGTGAAGATCTTGCGGTATGCCTCAAGCTTTTCAGGTGTCACATCCGGCTTGCGCGCGGCGTAGTCGTAGTCGTTGCTGTGTACCGCCCACAGGGTATCGGCCAGGGCGCGCACTTCAGGGGTCAAGTCGTTGTAGGCGCTGGCGGTGTTGGCCCAGACCGTGTCGCCACCCGATGCTGGCGCCAGCACCGAACGCAGGATCGAGGCCTTGGGGTAGGCATCGACGAAGGTCACATCGGTGTGCCAGGAGTTGGCGCGCTGGCCACGCCCGCCATCCAGCTCCATCAAGAAGCGCGTGCCATCGCGCACCGGCACCGTAGGGTGGGCAATCGGCTCGCCAAGCAAGTGCGCAAACGCTTCCTGGCTCTGGTCGTCGAGGTGAGTCTGCTGACGAAAGAAGATCACCTTGTACTGCACCAGCGCTTGCTGGATCGCTTGGACGGTGGCGGCGTCGAGGTCGCCGGACAGTTTGATGCCCCGGATCTCGGCGCCGATGCGCCCCGCGACCGGGTGGATATCCAGCGCCAGGGCGACGGGTTGAACAGCAAGTGCGGCATTGCTCATGGGATGACCCTCGTGTGAGTGGGGTGACGCTGCGCCAACGCTCTATTCATATGCAATTTAGGTCTAGCAAATGAACGCATGCTTCGTTGACGGAATAAGAGCTTGCATTTAAAACCTCAGCTCCCCTGGTCGCAAATGCCTTCGACCTATTTTTAAAATGCCGGGAAAGCATATGGATCTTCGCCAACTGCGCTACTTCATCGCCCTTAACGAACACCGCAGTTTTGTCCGCGCGGCCGACGCCATGGGCATCACGCAACCAGCGTTCAGCCGCAGCATCCAGGGCCTGGAACAGGAGTTCGGCTGCGTGCTGGTGGACCGTGGCCACAAGGATCTGCGCCCCACCCCGGAAGGCCAGGTGGTGCTGCAACATGCCCTGAGCCTGGTGCATGGCGCCGCCTTGTTGAGCAGTGAAGTCACGCGCATGACCAAGCTCGATGCCGGTGAGTTGCGCTTCGGTTGCGGCCCGGCGCCAGCCGTGAAGCTGGTGCCGGATGCGGTGGCGCGCTTCGTCAATGCGCACCCGAAAATCCGCACACGGTTCCAGGTGGATAACTGGGAAACCCTGAGCCGCAGCCTGAGCCGGGAAGAGATCGAATTCTTTATTGCCGACATCCGCCAGTTCGAGGCCGATCCGAATTTCCAGACCCAGGCGCTTTCGCCCAAGCGCGGGGTATTTTTCTGCCGGCCGGGGCACCCGCTGCTGGCCAAGGACAGCCTGTCGACCAACGACATGTTCGACTACCCGCTGGCGTCGCCGCTGATCTCCCAGGGCATTCGCAAACTGCTGGCGAACCTCAGCGGGCGCATGGACTTTTCACCGAGCATCCAGACCGAGCACTTTGCGGCGCTGGTGAAGATCGTGTTGCAGTCCAACGCCATTGGCGTGGGCACCGAGGAAGCGTTTGCCGAGGACATCGCCCGTGGCGCGCTGGTGCTGCTGCACTGGCGCAACCTGCCGCAGAACCTGGAGACCCTGAGTGCGCGGTGCGGGATCGTCAGCCGCACCGGTTCGCGCTTGTCGCCGGCGGCAAAAGCGATGATCGAGACGTTGGTGGCGGTGGATCGGCAGGAAGTGGATGTGGCGGTCTGAAGGGCGCCATCGCAGGCAAGCCAGCTCCCACATTTGACGGTGTTCACAAATCAAAATGTGGGAGCTGGCTTGCCTGCGATGAGGCCCGTTCATGCACTATAGATTTCAGATCCCCGCCGCCACCAACCCCGGCACCACCCAATCACTGACCCGGAACGACTTGCGAATCAGCCGCTCCTTCGACGCCAAATCCACCGCATCCTGCAGCTTGCCCAGGAACACCGGATCCAGGGTCGAGGGGAAAATCTCGCTGAGTTTCTGGTCCTGCAGATCATTGGTCAGAATCATCGGTGGATAACTCGCCAGCCCCGACACCAACTCGATATACGCCTGCTTGTTGTGGTCATCGGTCAACCACTGCACCGCCTGCTGCTGGGCCTTGAGCAGCTTGGCCACCACCTCGGGATGGGCATCGACAAACGTGCCGCTGCCCACCAGCACCGCCTGCACGCTGCCAGCGCCGCCCAGGTCTTTGGTGGTCAGGGGGATTTCGGCCAGGCCCCTGGCCTGCAATGAGCTCAGGTTCGACCCGCCCCAGGTCGCATCGATCTGCTTGGCGGCCAGGGCGGCCACGGCGGCGTTGAAATCCAGGTTGATGAGTTTCAGGTCCTTTTCACTCAGGCCCTGGCTGGCCAGGGCGCCGTTGAGGGACAGTTGGGTGGCCGTGCCGCGAAACACCGCCACGCGCTTGCCCTTGAGGTCCTGCAAGGTCTTGATCCCCGAGCCCGGCACCACGCCCAGGTACTGCTTGACTCCGCGAGCGGTGGCGCTCAACAGGCGGGTGTCGAGGCCGTTGGAGCGGCCGATGATCGCCGCCAGGTCGCCCAGGTACGCCAGGTCTACCTGGCCGTTGGCGAAGGCTTCATTGATCACGGGGCCGGCACCCTTGAAGTAGTTCCACTGGATCTTGATGCCCTGGTCGGCGAAGGCTTTTTCAAAGATCTGCTGGCTCCTCAGAACGTCCGTCACGCCGCCACCACTGTTCTGGGTGCCGGCGCTCAGGTCGGGCACGGCGATGCGGATTTCCTTGAGGTCGGCGGCCTGCACCAGCCCGGCGAGCGCCGTGCCGGCCAGCAGGGTGATCAAGCGTTTGAAGGGCAGTTTCATAAGGTGTGCTCCTGTGGGCGACGGTAGCCTTTGGAGCAGAAAGTACGCACAACGCGATCAAAACTTTAAATACTATAAATTCACAATTTAATAGCTTTTTGGACTATACAGCGGCGAGCGCCGGTTCCAGAGGGTTATGCATCAACAGCATGGAAAATATTCTCCAAATGCATTGGATGCGTGCCGGGCAGAGGCTTTTAATGGTTTTTCTTATCCCTAAATAATCTTGATTGTTTATTTATAAGATCAAAAACACATAAAAAACTCGTCGACCACGGAGGTCTTCCATGGCCCGAATCTCACTGTTGAGCCTGCCGCTCGCCGCCCCTGCCAAGGCCGGGCGGGCACATTGGCCGAACCTGAGTGAACGCCTGCTGCCATGGCTGCTGCCACTCACGCTGTTTGCCCTGTGGTGGCTGGCCAGCCGTCAGCACTGGATGAGCGAGCAGATATTGCCGGCGCCCGCGCTGGTATGGAGCAGTGCCGTGGAACTGGCCGGCGGCGAGGTGTGGAGCCACTTGGCGATCAGCCTGCAACGGCTGTTCTGGGGGCTGTTGGCGGGGGTCGGGGCCGGGGCGCTATTGGGTGCGCTGCTGGGCTTGAGTGCCCGCGCCGAGCGCCTGGTGTTCCCGACCTTCAGCGCCCTGTCGCAAGTCCCGACCCTGGCCTGGATCCCGCTGTTCATGGTGTTTTTCGGGATCGGCGAAACCCTCAAGCTGGTGGTGCTGGTCAAGGCAATTGTGGTGCCCGTGACCCTGCACACCCTGGTCGGCGTGCGCGACGCCCAGCCCGGTTTACGCGAGGCCGCGCGGGTGCTGCGCTTGCCCACGCATCTGTTGATCCGCCGGCTGATCCTGCCCGCCGCACTGCCCGCGTTCATGGCCGGGGTACGCCTGGCCCTGGCGGCCGGCTGGACCTCGTTGCTGGCCGTGGAACTGCTGGCCTCCAGCGAAGGTATCGGCTACCTGATGGTGTGGGCGCGGCAGTTGTTCATGCTCGATATCGTATTTGTGTGCATCGTGGTCATTGGCGTGCTGGGCATGGCGATGGATCGCGGCATTGGCTGGCTGGATCGCAAGTGGGTGCACTGGCCCCATCCGGCCACCGCACAGATCCGCCGGGGCCCGCGCTATCAGGGCTGGCAGCGGGTGCAACCGTGGTTGCTGCCCTTGAGCCTGTTAGCGCTGTGGCAGTCGGCGACAGCCCTGGACTGGGTCGATCCCAATATCCTGGTCAGCCCGTGGACCGTGTTGTACACCACCGCCAGCGGCATATTCGATGGCAGCCTGCTCAGCGCCCTGGGCAAAAGCCTGGGACGCACCTTGAGCGGCTTGCTCCTTGGCGGCGGGCTGGGTTTTGCCCTTGGCCTGCTGCTGGGCCTGTCGCGCCGCAGTGAGCGGGTATTGGGCCCGACCCTGGCGGCGCTGCGCCAGATCGCGATTTTTGCCTGGGTGCCGCTGCTCACCGCCTGGTTCGGCCTGGGGGAGTTGGCCAAGGCAGTGTTTATCGCCCTTGCCGCGTTTTTCCCGCTGTTTATCGCCACCCAACGCAGCGTGCTCAACCTCTCGCCGCAACTCAATGAAGCCGCCCAGGTGCTGCGCCTGAGCCTGGCCTTACGCCTGCGTCGCCTGGTACTGCCGGGGGCGGCGGCGGGGATTTTTGCCGGGCTGCGCCTGAGCCTGATCTACGCCTGGCTGGGCACCATCGGCGCGGAATATTTCATGCCGTCCAATGGCGGCATCGGCAGCCTGATGATCGGCGCCCAACAGCTGCTGCGCATGGACCTGATCATGAGCGGCATGCTCCTGGTCGGCCTCACGGGCGCGGCACTCAACCTTATCGGCCAACGCATCGAAACCCGCGCCACGCGCTGGAGACACGCATGACTGTACCTATCGTCAGTTTCAACCATGTGGGCAAGACCTTCGACGTCGATGGCTTCGAGTTGGAGGCCATCCGCGAATTCAGCCTGGAGATTGCCGAAGGCGAGTTCGTCGCGATTGTCGGCTCCAGCGGCTGCGGCAAATCCACCTTGCTGCGCCTGCTGGTTGGCCTGGATACGCAGTTTCGCGGCGAGATCCGCGTCGATGGGCAGGCGGTGCAGGGCATCGGCGGCGAACGCGGCATCGTGTTCCAGGAACACCGTTTGTTCCCGTGGCTGACGGTGGCGCAAAACATCGGCCTGGGCCTGGTCAACGAGCCCTTGGACGAGGCCCAGCGCCAACAGCGCATCCGCGATTTTATCGAGCTGGTCGGCCTGACCGATTTCACCCGCGCCTACCCACACCAATTGTCTGGCGGCATGGCGCAACGGGTGGCGATTGCCCGGGGCCTGGTGGCCAGCCCGCGCATCCTGCTGCTGGACGAGCCCTTCGGCGCCCTCGACGCCCTGACCCGCCAGCAGATGCAGGATGAGCTGCTGGCGATCCGCGCCCGCGCCAGGATCACCACAGTGCTGGTGACCCACGATGTGGAAGAAGCGATTTTCCTTGCCGACCGCGTGGTGGTGATGGAGCCCCGGCCCGGGCGGATCAAGCAGGTGGTGGACATCGCCCTGCCCCATCCGCGCCAGCGCAGCAGCTTCGACTTCCACCAATTGCGCGAAGAGCTGCTGCACGAGCTGATCAGCGACGACCATTACCAGCCGCCGCTGCGTGAACAGATCCGTGACCTGCCCCTGGCCTTTATTGCCTGCTGATTGAGGAGTGTCTTGATGCCGCAACGTCCCAACTTTCTAGTGATCCTGGCCGATGACATGGGCTTCTCCGACCTCGGCGCGTTTGGCGGGGAAATCGCCACGCCGCACTTGGACGCCCTGGCGCTCAACGGCCTGCGCCTCACGGATTTTCACACCGCGCCCACCTGCTCGCCGACCCGTTCGATGCTGCTCACCGGCACCGACCACCATATCGCCGGCATCGGCACCATGGCCGAGGCGCTGACCCCGGAGCTGATCGGCAAACCGGGCTACGAAGGCTACCTCAACGACAAGGTGGTAGCCCTGCCCGAACTGCTGCGCGACGCCGGTTACCAGACGCTGATGAGCGGCAAATGGCACCTGGGGCTGACCGCCGAACTGGCGCCCCACGCCCGGGGTTTCGAGCGCTCGTTTTCGCTGCTGCCGGGGGCGGCCAACCACTATGGTTTCGAGCCGCCCTACGACGACACCACCCCTGGCCTGCTCAAATCCACCCCGGCGCTGTATATCGAGGACGAGCGTTTCGTCGAGCAATTGCCCGAAGGTTTCTATTCCTCCGATGCCTTTGGCGACAAGCTGTTGCAGTACCTCAAAGAACGCGACCAGGCCCGGCCATTCTTCGCCTACCTGCCGTTTTCCGCGCCGCACTGGCCGTTGCAGGCGCCGGTAGAGATCGTCGACAAATACCGTGGCCGCTACGACGCCGGCCCCGAGGTGCTGCGCCTGGAGCGCCTGGAAAAACTCAAGGCCCTGGGGTTGATCGATGCCGAGGTCGAGCCCCATCCGCTGATCGAGCTGAACACCCAGTGGGCGGCCCTGAGCGATGAACAACGCCAGCTCTCGGCGCGGGCCATGGAAGTGTATGCGGCGATGGTCGAGCGCATGGACTGGAACATCGGCCGGGTGGTGGAATACCTGCGCCAACAGGGGCAGTTGGACAACACCTTTATCCTGTTTATGTCCGACAACGGCGCCGAGGGCGCGCTGCTGGAAGCCTTCCCCAAATTCGGGCCTGAGCTGCTGACTTACCTCAACCAGCATTACGACAACAGCCTGGGCAATATCGGCCGCGCCAACTCCTATGTCTGGTATGGGCCGTCCTGGGCCCAGGTGGCCACCGCGCCGTCGCGCCTGTTCAAGGCCTTCACCACCGAAGGCGGGATCCGCGTGCCGGCGCTGGTGCATTACCCGCAGCTGGCACTCAAGGGCCGCATCAGCCATGGCTTTGGCACAGTGATGGACATCACCCCGACCCTTCTCGACCTGGCCGGCGTGCGCCACCCCGGCACACAGTGGCGCGGCAAGCCGATTGCGCCGCTGCGGGGCAAGTCGTGGCTGGGCTTTTTGTCCGGGGAGACCTTGCAGGTGCATGACGAGCACACCGTCACCGGCTGGGAGCTGTTCGGGCGCCGGGCGATTCGCCAGGGGCAGTGGAAGGCGGTGTACATCCCAGGGCCCATGGGACCGGCGACCTGGCAGTTGTATGACCTGGGGCGCGATCCTGGGGAGATTCATGATTTGGCGTTGAGCCAGCCGGAAAGACTGGCGACCTTGATTGGCCATTGGCAGCAGTATGTGGAGGAGACCGGGGTGGTGCTGAGTGCTTCGCCGTTTCAGCCGGACTGAGGTTTTTCAGTGTCTGGGCTGGCCCCATCGCGGGCAAGCCCGCTCCCACATTCGACTGTATTCACAAATCAAAAAATGTGGGAGCGGGCTTGCCCGCGATGGGGCCAGTGAAGGCGCCGCATCAACCCTGCGCCATCTCCCGCAACCGCAGCACATCAAGTATCTCAATCTCCCCATACCCCAACCGCACAACCCCCTGCTCTTGCAACGCCTTGAGCAGCGTATTGGTGGTCTGGCGCGACACGCCCAGCATCGCCGCCAAATCCTCCTGGGCCAGTTGCACCACGCGCCGCGAGCCGTCGATCTCGCCATACCCCTCGGCAATCATCCACAACCGATGGGCCACCCGCACCGACGCGGGGGCCAGGCTCAACTGCTCGATATTGATAAAGGTCAGGCGCAACTTCTGGCTCATCAACAAGGCCATGTCCCGCCAATAGGCCGGGCTTTGCGCAAGCAGTTGCAACATCGCCGGCTGCGGCACCTGCAACAGCGTGCAAGGCCCGACCGCACAAGCGTCATGGGTGCGTGGCAGGCCGTCGAACACGGCGATTTCGCCAAACCAGAAAGGCGCTTGCGCCAGGCTCAACAACGCCTCCTTGCCCTGCTCGTTCACTGCGCTGATACGCAGGCTGCCATCGAGCACCGCATACAAGCCACACGGCGGATCACCGCGCTTGAACAGCACCTGCCCCGCCGTCAGCTGCCGCACGCGGGCATGGGCCAGCAGGCTATGCTGCAAGGGAGCGGGCAGATGGCGATACCAGTGGCCACTGGACAGCCGCCCATGCCAAGACTCTGCGTCCATGAGAACTCCAAAGATTGTCGCCCAGTTGACAGTTTGTCGCAGTCCTACAGGGCATGATCAAGCATCCTACAGGAGGAATAACAATGAAAAGCCTCGTCGACCACCTCAGCCAATACGCCGCCTACCACCGCGACCCGCGCAACATTGCCAGCCACTTTATCGGCATCCCCATGATCGTCGTGGCCGTCGCCGTACTGCTGTCACGCCCCGAATGGCAGGTGGCCGGCCTGTGGCTATCGCCGGCGGTGCTGCTGGCGCTGTTTTCTGCTGGGTTCTACCTGCGCCTGGAACTGGCGCTGGGGGTGTTGATGAGCGGGTTGATGGGCTTGTCGGTATGGGCCGGGCATGTGCTGGCGGCGCAAAGCACGCTGGTGTGGCTCAGCAGCGGCATCGGCCTGTTTGTGGCGGGCTGGGTGATCCAGTTTGTCGGCCATTATTACGAAGGGCGCAAGCCTGCGTTTGTCGATGACGTGTCCGGGCTGATCGTCGGGCCGTTGTTTGTGGTGGCGGAACTGGCGTTTCTGCTGGGCTTGCGCCATGGGCTCAAGCGGCAGATTGAAGAGCGGGCGGGGCCGGTGCGCGCGCTCGCTCGACACACACCTGTGTAGGAGCTGGCTTGCCTGCGATAGCATCACTGCGGTGTGACTGATACACCGAGGTGTCTGCATCGCAGGCAAGCCAGCTCCTACAGGTGATTGGTGCAGGCCAGAGACTCAGGCTTTTTGCCAGACCTTGGGCTTGAAGAACAACGTCTCGCCCCGCGCCAGCCCGGTCAGGCTGTCGTGATCCTTCACCACTTCGGCTTCGATCAGTTCACTCTGGCCTTCGACCTTCAGCGTGATCCGCGTGGTGGCGCCCAGGGGGCGGATATCGCGCACTTGCGCAGCGTGGTGGTCTGCCAGTTCATGGCGTGACAACGACACTTCGTGGGGGCGGAACAGCAGGTGCTGGTCTTCGCCCAGGTGCAGGCGGTTGGAGTCGCCGAGGAAGTGGTAGACGAAATCGCTGGCCGGGTTTTCGTAGACGTCCCCCGGCGAGCCGATCTGCTCGATCACGCCTTTGTTCATCACCACGATGCGGTCGGCGACTTCCATGGCTTCTTCCTGGTCGTGGGTCACGAACACCGAGGTCAGGTTGATGTCCTCGTGCAGGCGGGCCAGCCAGCGGCGCAGTTCCTTGCGCACCTTGGCATCCAGGGCGCCGAAGGGCTCGTCGAGCAGCAGCACCTTGGGCTCCACCGCCAGGGCGCGGGCCAGGGCGATGCGCTGGCGCTGGCCGCCGGAGAGTTGTTCCGGGTAGCGATCCGACAACCAGTCCAGTTGCACCATGTTCAGCAACTCATGGACCTTGGCCGCGATCTGGGTTTCGTTCGGGCGCTGCTTTTTCGGTTTCATCCGCAGGCCAAACGCGACGTTGTCGAACACGGTCATGTGGCGGAACAGCGCGTAGTGCTGGAACACAAAACCGACGTTGCGATCCCGCACATCGTGACCGGAGACGTCTTCACCATGGAACACGATACTGCCGGTATCCGGGGTTTCCAGGCCGGCAATGATGCGCAGCAAGGTGGTCTTGCCGCAGCCGGAGGGGCCCAGCAAAGCCACCAGCTCGCCACTCTGGATATCCAGGTTGATGCTGTCCAGGGCCTTGAAGGCGTTGAAGTTCTTGCTGACGTTACGGACTTCGATCGACATGACTTATTCCTCAGCCGCACTGGCGCGCAGGCGATTAATACGGTTCTCGCTCCACTGCTTGAGCAGCAGGATGAAGAGCGCCAGGATCAGCAACAGACTCGCCACCGCAAACGCGGCGACGTGGTTGTATTCGTTGTAGAGAATCTCGACGTGCAGCGGCAAGGTGTTGGTCACGCCGCGAATGTGGCCGGACACCACCGACACCGCGCCGAACTCCCCCATTGCCCGCGCGGTACACAGCACCACGCCGTAGATCAGGCCCCACTTGATATTGGGCACGGTGACATGCCAGAACATCTGCCAGCCATTGGCGCCCAGCAGGCGCGCGGCTTCTTCTTCCTGGGTGCCCTGCTCCTGCATCAGCGGGATCAGCTCACGGGCCACGAACGGCACGGTGACGAAGATGGTCGCCAGCACGATGCCCGGCAAGGCGAAGACGATCTGGATATCGTGATCCTGCAGCCACGGCCCGAAGAAGCCCTGGGCACCGAACATCAGCACATAGACCAGGCCTGCGATCACCGGCGAGACCGAGAACGGCAAATCGATCAGGGTCACCAGCATGCTCTTGCCACGGAACGAGTACTTGCTCACGCACCAGGCCGCACTGACGCCGAACACCAGGTTGAGCGGCACCGAGATCAGCACCGCAATCACCGTCAGCTTCAAGGCCGATAGCGCGTCAGGCTCGAAAATCGCAGCGAAGAACGCGCCCAGGCCGAGCTTGAGGCCCTGGGACACCACGATAAACAGCGGCAACAGCAAAAACAGGGCGAAGATCAGCCAGCCAAGGCCGATCAGGATACGTCGTGACACCGCACTGCCACGGCGGGCAGCGTTGGCCGAAGACGCGGCGCAAATAGACGATTGGGACATATTCCGCGCCTCCTTAGGGGTGTTCGATGCGCCGCTGCAGCAAGTTGATCAGCAGCAGCAGGACAAAGGAAACCACCAGCATCAGCACGCCGATGGAGGTAGCGCCGGTGTAGTCGTATTGGTCGAGCTTGACCATGATCAGCAGCGGCAGGATCTCGGTTTTCATCGGCATGTTGCCGGCAATGAAAATCACCGAGCCGTACTCACCCACGCCGCGGGCGAACGCCAGGGCGAACCCGGTCAGCCAGGCCGGCAGCAGCGCCGGCACGAGGATGTAGCGGAACACCTGCAAGGGCTTGGCCCCCAGGCAGGCGGCGGCTTCTTCGATTTCCCGGGGGATGTCGGCCAATACCGGCTGCACAGTGCGCACCACAAAGGGCAGGGTGACGAAGGTCAGGGCCAGGGTGATGCCCAAAGGGGTGTAGGCGATCTTGAAGCCCATGTCGGTGGCGAACTGGCCGACCAGGCCGGACGGCGCGTACAGCGCGGTCAGCGCAATACCGGCCACGGCGGTGGGCAGGGCGAACGGCAGGTCGATCATCGCGTCGATAATCTTGCGCCCGGGGAAGGTGTAGCGCACCAGCACCCAGGCCAGCAGCGTACCGATCACGCCGTTGATCAGCGCGGCGTACAGGGCGGTACTGAAGCTCAACTTCAAGGCCGCCCAGACTCGCGGCGCCGAGATGATGGCCCAGAACTGATCCCAGGTGAGTTGGGCGGCATGGACGAACATGGCCGCCAGCGGTATGAGCACAATCAGGCTGAGGTACACCAAGGTGTAGCCCAGCGTCAGCCCGAAGCCGGGTATGACGGGGGAGATACGACGCGACATAAAAGTCCTTGGTTAACAGGTAGATACCACTGCCGGAGCAAACCTTTGTGGGAGCCGGGCTTGCCCGCGATGCAGGCACCTCGGTGTGTCAGTTACACCGCGGTGATGCTATCGCGGGC
>NZ_JBWKWY010000060.1:0-12468 GCF_059422465.1 Pseudomonas sp. GW821-FHT01D09 | reverse complement strand
GCCCAGGCCGGTCAAATACCCCAAAAAGAAAGCGGGAGGGCTTAACTGACTGGCATTAGGGCAAGCCCGCTCCCACACAAGTCCGCTCCACATTTGGATCTTTGGTGCTTTTGAGATCAGTGCTTGGGCTGGTCGTTGGACATGGCCAGCAATTGCTTTTCCTGGTTCCAGTCGAACGGCTCGTCGTTCTGTTCAGCTTCAAAGCGGCGTTCTTCCAGGGCCTGGTACAGGTCCAGTTCATCGTCGGGCATAAAGTGCAGGCAGTCACCGCCAAAGAACCACAGCAGGTCGCGCGGTACCAGATGGGCGATCTGCGGGTAGCGCAGGATCACCTGGCTCATTATGTCCTGGCCCAGGTATTGGCTTTCGATCGGGTCGATGGGCAGCATGGCGCGCAGTTCATCGAAGCGTTCCAGGAACAACGCGTGGCTTTCCTCGGGAACCTGTTCGGCTTCGCCGACGGCAACCAGAATACTGCGCAGGTGGTCGAGCAAGACGAGATGATCGGCAACGACGTTGGACACGAGAGTAAGTCCTCAAAAGCAAAAACGGGCGCGAGAGTATATAGCTCTCGCGCCCGTTTTTATATGACCGCTGGCCTTAGCGCACTCTGCCGGGGGCCTGGGCCAGTTCCTCCTTGCTGAAGTCATCCACGTCGATCACCTTGCGTCGCGCCGCTTCTGCGTCGCGCAGGGTCTGCGCCTCTGCCGGTTGCAGCACGCCAGCTTCCAGTGCGGCATCGATGGCGTGTTCCCCGGCCCGTGGCTTGACCTGTCCGCTCTTGAGGGCCGTGTGCAGTGTTTTTTGCAACGGATGGCTGGCATCCAGCAGGTCGTAGGCATGTTGCAAGGCGCCGACCGGATCTTGTGCCGATTGCGGGCGGTAGCAGCCAGCCAGCAGCTCTTCGAGGGTCGGGTCGCCCTTGGCCCGGCCAATCACTGCGGCGACTTCAGCGTCCAGGGCATCGGACGGGCCTTTATGCCGGCGCCCGAACGGGAACACGATGACGCGCATCAGGCAGCCCAGCACTTTGTTGGGGAAGTTGCTGAGCAACTCATCCAGCGCGCGCTCCGACTGGCCAAGGCTTTCCTCCATGGCCCAGGCAAACAGCGGTTCCAGATGGTCCGGCGAGTCGAGGTCGTGGTAGCGCTTGAGCGCCGCCGAGGCCAGGTACATATGGCTGAGCACATCGCCGAGGCGTGCCGACAGGCGTTCGCGCCGCTTCAGCTCGCCACCCAGCAGCATCATGCTCAGGTCCGCCAGCAGGGCGAACGCAGCGGCCTGGCGATTGAGCGCACGGAAGTAGCCCTGGCTCAAGCGGTTGCCCGGGGCTTTTTCAAAGTGGCCCAGGCCCAGGTTCAATACCAGGGTGCTGGCGGCGTTGCTCACGGCAAAGCCGATATGTTGCATCAGCAGCCCATCGAACTCTTTGAGGGCCTGGTCGCGGTCTTCACGGCCGGCCAGGGCCATTTCCTTGAGCACGAACGGGTGGCAGCGGATCGCCCCCTGGCCGAAGATCATCAGGTTGCGCGAGAGGATATTCGCGCCTTCGACGGTGATGAAGATCGGCGCCCCTTGCCAACTGCGGCCCAGGTAGTTGTTGGGCCCCATGATGATGCCCTTGCCGCCGTGCACGTCCATGGCGTGGCTGATGCACTCGCGGCCGCGCTCGGTCAGGTGGTACTTGAGGATCGCCGAGAGCACCGAGGGTTTTTCCCCCAGGTCGACGGCGTTGGCGGTGAGCATCCGCGCGCTGTCCATCAGCCAGGCATTGCCGCCGATACGGGCCAGGGCTTCCTGGATACCTTCAAAGGCGGACAGCGGTACGTTGAACTGCTCGCGCACCTGGGCGTACTGGCCGGTCACCAGGCTGGTGAACTTGGCTGCACCGGTGCCCACCGCCGGCAGGGAGATCGAACGGCCTACCGACAGGCAATTCATCAGCATCATCCAGCCCTTGCCGAGCATCTCCTGGCCACCGATCAGGAAATCCAGGGGAATGAACACGTCCTTGCCGGAGTTGGGGCCGTTCATGAACGCGGCGCCCAGGGGCAGGTGACGACGGCCGATGTCCACGCCGGGGGTGTCGGTGGGGATCAGCGCCAGGCTGATGCCCAGGTCCTCTTCTTCACCCAGCAGGTGGTCCGGGTCATAGGCCTTGAACGCCAGGCCGAGCAGGGTCGCGACCGGCCCCAGGGTGATATAGCGTTTTTCCCAGTTCAGGCGCAGGCCAAGGGTTTCCTTGCCTTGCCATTCGCCCTTGCAGATCACCCCGGTGTCGGGCATCGCGCCGGCATCGGAACCAGCCAGCGGGCCAGTCAGGGCAAAGCACGGGATATCGTCGCCGCGGGCCAGGCGCGGCAGGTAGTGGTTGCGTTGTTCGTCGGTGCCGTAGTGCAGCAGCAGTTCGGCTGGGCCCAGGGAGTTGGGGACCATCACGGTGGAGGCGAGGTCGCCACTGCGGGTGGCCAGTTTCATCGCCACCTGGGAGTGGGCGTAGGCGGAAAAGCCCTTGCCACCGAACTCCTTGGGGATGATCAGGGCAAAGAAGCCATGTTGTTTGATATGGTCCCAGGCCGCCGCCGGCAGGTCCATGGCCTGGCCGATTTCCCAATCGGTGACCATGGCGCACAGCGCTTCGGTGGGGCCGTCGATAAAGGCCTGTTCTTCTTCGGTCAACTGCGCCTTGGGATAGGCCAGCAGCTTGTCCCAGTCGGGGCGGCCGCTGAACAGCTCGCCGTCCCACCACACGGTACCGGCGTCGATGGCATCGCGCTCGGTCTCGGACATCGGCGGCAATACTTTCTGGAACCAACTGAACAGCGGCGCGGTGAAATACTGGCGGCGCAGGTCAGGCAGCAGCAGCGGGGCGGCGACCACCGCCAGCAGGACCCAGAACACCAGCAGCAACCAGCCCGGTGCATGGCTGAAGGCGCCCATCGCCAACAGGTAGACGGCGACCACGCCCAGGGCGGGCAGGGGCGCGGTACGACGGTGTGCCAGGTAGGCAATGCCGAGCACCAGAACCAGTATCCACAACAACAGCATATTCAATCCTCCGTGAAACCAGGGGCAGAAGCACCCTCAGAGCTTAGTCGGCATCCGAAGAAGCGGAGCCCGAGGGTGTTACGTGGTGTGGCGGGAAGTGCTCTCCAGTCACAGGCGGCAGGCGCCGGCATTTGGCCGAATCGTCGTTATCCCTGCGCCAGGCCTGTGGTTAGACTCCAGGCTCGCCTCGGAGAAAATACCCATGAAAGCGTACTTGAGTCCCAGCCGCTTCATCGATAGTGACCACCCCACGGTGGTGGAGTTCGCCGAAAAACATCGCGGTTCGAGCCGTGAGCCCCGTGACCAGGCAGTCAGCCTGTATTACGCCGTGCGTGAAGCGGTGCGCTACAACCCCTACACCTTCAGCCGCGATCCGCAAACCCTGCGTGGCAGCTACGCCCTGGCCGCGGGCCAGAGCTATTGCGTGCCCAAGGCCACCCTGCTGGCGGCGTGCGCCCGGCATTGCGGCATACCGTCGCGCATTGGCCTGGCCGATGTGCGCAATCATTTATCGACCCCGCGCCTGATCGAGCTGCTCAAGAGTGATGTGTTCGCCATGCACGGCTACACCGAGCTGTATCTGGATGGGCGTTGGGTCAAGGCGACGCCGGCGTTCAACCAGCAACTGTGCGAATTGTTCGATGTGTCGCCCCTGGATTTCGACGGAATCAACGACAGTGTGTTTCACCCGTTCAACCGTCAGGGCCAGCGTTCCATGGAGTATGTGCTGGACCATGGGCAATTTGCCGAGGTGCCCGAGGCCTTCTTCTTTGCCCATATAGCGAAATGTTACCCGCACCTGTTTGGCGAGCAGTCGCCGCAATTGTTAGGCGATATGCAGAGCGATTTGAGTCGCGACTGAACCGGCGTATGCTGCTTCGGCATTCATCCACTGGGAGGCGGTTATGCTGAAGATCTGGGGTCGTAAAAATTCGTCAAACGTCAGGAAGGCACTGTGGTGCGCCGAGGAGCTCGGCCTGGACTATGAGGCAATTGATGCGGGCGGGGCCTTTGGTGTGGTCGATACGCCGCAGTACCGGGCATTGAACCCCAATGGCCGGGTGCCGATGATCGAGGACGGCGAGTTTGTGTTGTGGGAATCCAACACCATCGTGCGTTACCTCTGCGCCAAACAGGCGTCGAGTTGGTACCCCACGGATCTGCAGGCGCGGGCCAATGCCGAGAAGTGGATGGACTGGACCACCTCGACCTTTGCCGAACCGTTCAAGACCGTGTTCTGGGGGATTTTGCGCACGCCGGCCGAGCGGCAGGACTGGGGCAGCATCCATGCCGGGCGCAATGCCTGTATCGAGGTGTTGAAAACCGTGGACCAGGCCCTGGCCGAGCAACCCTACCTGTCCGGTGCCGAGATCGGCATGGGCGATATTCCCCTGGGCAGTTTTATCTATGCCTGGTTCGAGATGCCTATCGAACGGCCCTCGATGCCTCACCTGGAGGCGTGGTACCAGCGCTTGCAGCAACGCCCGGCCTATCAAAAAGCCGTGATGACCGCGTTGACTTAATACTGACTATTAATACAGGTGACTGTACTTGTGCGGCGCGGGCAAGCACCATGCTTATCGTGCGCCGCAGTTGTATTACGTGTGGCGTGGCCTTATCTATTCTTTCTATTCCCTTCCTTGGTGCGTAATCCGATATGAGTTCCGCTCTGTCCATCCGGCAGCTAACCAAAACCTACGGCAACGGTTTCCAGGCCCTGAGTGGTATCGATCTGGATGTCGCCGAAGGTGATTTCTTTGCTTTGCTCGGCCCCAACGGGGCCGGCAAGTCCACCACCATCGGCATTCTGTCGACCCTGGTCAACAAGACCAGTGGCACGGTGAATATCTTTGGCCATGACCTGGATAAGTCCCCGGCCGCGCTCAAGCGCAGCATTGGCGTGGTGCCCCAGGAGTTCAACTTCAACCAGTTTGAAAAGACCTTCGATATCGTGGTGACCCAGGCCGGTTACTACGGCATTCCGCCGAAGATCGCCAAGGAGCGCGCCGAGCAATACCTGACCCAGTTGGGGCTGTGGGACAAGCGCGATGTGCCGTCCCGCTCCCTGTCCGGCGGCATGAAGCGGCGCCTGATGATCGCCCGCGCCCTGGTGCACGAACCGCGCCTGCTGATCCTCGACGAACCGACGGCGGGGGTGGACATCGAATTGCGGCGCTCGATGTGGACCTTCCTCACCGAACTGAACCAGAAAGGCATCACCATCATCCTCACCACCCATTATCTGGAAGAGGCTGAACAGTTGTGCCGCAACATCGGCATCATCGACCACGGCACCATTGTCGAGAACACCAGCATGCGTAACCTGCTGGGCCAGTTGCATGTGGAGACGTTCCTGCTCGACTTGAAGAACAACCTGTCTGCGCCACCCGCGCTGACCGGCTACCCCAACCGCCTGGTGGACAGCCACACCCTGGAAGTCCAGGTGGACAAAGCCGTAGGTATCACCGCGCTGTTCAGCCAGTTGGCCTTGCAGAACATTGAAGTGTTGAGCCTGCGTAACAAAACCAATCGCCTTGAGGAGTTGTTCGTGTCCCTGGTGGAGAAAAATCTGGCGAAGGTGGCGGTATGAGTTCCGAGCTCCAACCCAACCTGGTCGCGCTCAATACCATTGTCTACCGCGAAGTGAAGCGCTTTATGCGCATCTGGCCGCAGAC
This sequence comes from Pseudomonas sp. GW821-FHT01D09, assembly GCF_059422465.1. Classification (NCBI taxonomy): domain Bacteria; kingdom Pseudomonadati; phylum Pseudomonadota; class Gammaproteobacteria; order Pseudomonadales; family Pseudomonadaceae; genus Pseudomonas; species Pseudomonas sp. GW821-FHT01D09. Next base: position 6,745 of record NZ_JBWKWY010000060.1, on the reverse strand, counting down.
CCTGCTGCCGCCGGCGATCACCATGGTCCTGTACTTCGTGATCTTCGGGAACCTGATCGGCCGGCAGATTGGCGAGATGGGTGGCTTCACCTACATGGAATACATCGTGCCGGGGCTGATCATGATGTCGGTGATTACCAACTCCTACGGCAACGTGGTGTCGAGTTTCTTTGGCAGCAAGTTCCAGCGTTCCATCGAAGAGTTGATGGTCTCGCCGGTGTCGCCACACACCATCCTGATCGGCTACACCCTGGGTGGCGTGTTGCGTGGCTTGATGGTCGGGGCGATTGTGACGCTGCTGTCGATGTTCTTCACCGACCTGCAGGTGCATCACCTGGGGCTGACCATCCTGGTGGTGGTGCTGACGGCGACGATCTTCTCGTTGCTGGGCTTTATCAACGCCGTGTTTGCGCGCAACTTCGATGACATCTCGATCATCCCGACCTTTGTGCTGACCCCGCTGACCTACCTGGGCGGTGTGTTCTACTCGATTAGCCTGCTGCCGCCATTCTGGCAGACCGTGTCGCTGGCCAACCCGGTGCTGCATATGGTCAACGCCTTCCGCTACGGGATCCTGGGCGTGTCGGATATCAAGATCAGCGTGGCGATCACCTTCATGATCGTGGCGACGGTGGTGTTGTATCTCGGCTGTGCGCGGTTGCTGGTGAGTGGGCGCGGGATGCGTACCTAAGCGTTCAGCCGCAAAAAGTGTGGGTGTGGGCTTGTGTGATTCATCCAGTGTGCAGGGCTATCTCGATCCGCTCATGCAGCCCTCACCCACATCGAGGCAACGCCAAACACAATCCTATAGGTTTGCTGAAACCAGCGCCGGCCAAAGCGCTATATAGGTAAAACAGATAACAGTTAGAGATATTACCCGTTATATAGATATTCGTTTCGCTTCTATCATGGGCTCAACCTCATACGAGGCAGAGGATTGAGCCATGACGTGCCCCACTAGCATTACCACCCGTTACAAACCATTGAGCCACCTGGCCGGCCCCAGGGAGGTGATTCGCCAGTTCACCCCCAACTGGTTCGCCGCCACCATGGGCACCGGCGTGCTGGCGTTGGCCCTGGCGCAATTGCCGGTGCAACTGCCGGGTGTCTATGCCATCGCCGAAGCGCTGTGGCTGCTGACGATCGTTCTGTTTGTGTTGTTCAGCGCCTTGTACGCGGCGCGCTGGGTGATGTTTTTTCACGAGGCGCGACAGATTTTCGGGCACTCCACGGTCTCGATGTTCTTCGGCACCATTCCTATGGGCCTGGCGACCATCATCAATGGCCTGCTGTTGTTTGGCCTGTCGCGCTGGGGCGAGGGCGTGGTGCAACTGGCCGAGGCCCTGTGGTGGCTGGACGTGGCCATGGCCCTGGCGTGTGGGGTGTTGATCCCGTTCATGATGTTTACTCGCCAGGAACACAGCATCGACCAGATGACCGCTGTCTGGCTGTTGCCGGTGGTGGCTGCCGAAGTCGCCGCCGCCAGTGGTGGCCTGCTGGCGCCGCACCTGGCCGACGCCCATGGGCAACTGGTGATGCTGGTGACCAGCTACGTGCTCTGGGCATTTTCCCTACCGGTTGCGTTTAGCATTCTGACGATCCTGATGTTGCGCATGGCCCTGCATAAACTGCCCCACGCCAATATGGCGGCGTCGAGCTGGTTGGCCCTTGGCCCGATCGGCACCGGCGCCCTGGGCATGTTGTTGCTGGGCCATGAGGCACCGGCGATTTTTGCCGCCAATGGCTTTGCCGGCATCGGCGAGATTGCCGCCGGCCTGGGGCTGGTCGCCGGGATCACCTTGTGGGGCCTGGGCCTGTGGTGGATGTTGATCGCGGTGCTGATCACCCTGCGTTACCTGCGTGCCGGGATTCCGTTCAACCTGGGCTGGTGGGGGTTTACCTTCCCGCTGGGGGTGTATGCCCTGACCACCTTGAAACTGGGCAGCACCCTGCACCTGGCATTTTTCAGCGTGACCGGCAGCGTGCTGGTCGCCGCCCTGGCCCTGATGTGGCTGGTGGTCAGCAAGCGCACGGTGCAGGGCGCCTATAAAGGCGAGCTGTTTGTTTCACCGTGCATTGCAGGATTGGGGAATAAGTAAGCAGGATTAGGTAAAGTCGTGGCCTGAAAAATCAATAAAGCCTTCAGGCCACGCAGGAACACGGACGATGAGTCACCCCTCGCAATTCACCTTGCTGCGCAAACGGCGCTTTCTGCCGTTCTTCATCACCCAGTCCCTGGGGGCGTTCAACGACAATGTCTTCAAGCAGTCGTTGATCCTCGCCATTCTCTACAAGCTGGCCATCGAGGGCGACCGCTCGATCTGGGTCAACCTCTGCGCCTTGCTGTTTATCCTGCCGTTCTTCCTGTTTTCGGCCCTGGCCGGGCAGTTTGGCGAGAAATTCAACAAGGATGCGTTGATCCGCGCAATCAAGATCGGCGAGATCGTGATCATGGCCATCGGCGCCGTGGGCTTTATGACCAACCACCTGGAATTGATGCTGCTGGCGCTGTTTGCCATGGGCACCCACTCGGCGCTGTTTGGCCCGGTGAAGTACTCGATCATGCCGCAAGCCTTGCACGAAGAGGAGTTGGTGGGCGGCAATGGCCTGGTGGAGATGGGCACGTTCCTGGCGATCCTTGCCGGGACCATCGGCGCCGGGGTCATGATGTCCTCGACGCACTATGCGCCGGTGGTGTCCACGGCGATTGTGGCGATTGCCGTGCTGGGTTACCTGGCCAGCCGGGGTATCCCGCGGGCCGCGGCGTCCAGCCCCGAGATGCGCCTGGACTGGAATATCTTCAGCCAATCCTGGGCCACCTTGCGCCTGGGCCTGGGGCAAACGCCCGCCGTGTCGCGCTCGATTGTCGGCAACTCGTGGTTCTGGTTTGTCGGGGCGATCTACCTCACGCAAATCCCGGCCTACGCCAAAGAGTGGCTGTATGGCGATGAGACCGTGGTGACCCTGATCCTCACCGTGTTTTCGGTCGGTATCGCCCTGGGCTCGATGCTCTGCGAAAAGCTTTCCGGGCGGAAGGTGGAAATCGGCCTGGTGCCCTTCGGCTCGTTCGGCCTGACGGTGTTTGGCCTGTTGCTGTGGTGGCATTCCGGCGGCTTCCCGCAAAACGTCCAGGCCAACGACTGGCTGGCGGTGTTGGGTTACGGCCAGGCCTGGTGGGTGCTGGCCGATATCCTTGGTCTGGGGGTGTTTGGCGGTTTCTATATTGTGCCGTTGTATGCCTTGATCCAGTCGCGTACCGCTGAAAACGAGCGGGCACGGGTGATTGCCGCCAACAATATTCTCAATGCGCTGTTTATGGTGGTCTCGGCGATTGTCACCATCGTGCTGCTGAGCGTGGCCAAGCTGTCGATCCCCGAGCTGTTCCTGGTGGTGTCGCTGCTCAACATCGCGGTCAACACCTACATCTTCAGGATTGTTCCCGAGTTCACCATGCGTTTTATGATCTGGCTGCTCGGCCATTCCATGTACCGCGTGCAGCATCGCGACCTGCAACATATACCGGACGAAGGCGCGGCGTTGCTGGTGTGCAACCATGTGTCGTTTGTCGATGCACTGCTGATTGGCGGCGCGGTGCGTCGGCCGATTCGCTTTGTGATGTACTACAAGATCTACCGCTTGCCGCTGCTCAACTTTATCTTCCGCACAGCCGGCACGATTCCGATTGCCGGACGCCATGAAGACCTGGAGATCTACGAAAAGGCTTTCCAGCGTATCAGCCAATACCTCAAGGATGGCGAGTTGGTGTGCATCTTCCCGGAAGGCAAGTTGACCGCCGACGGTGAGATAAATGAATTCAAGAGTGGCGTGACGCGGATTCTTGAGGAAACGCCGGTGCCGGTGATTCCCATGGCGCTGCAGGGGTTGTGGGGGAGCTTTTTCAGTCGCGACCCGAACAAAGGGATCTTGCACCGGGTCTGGTCGCGGGTGACGTTGGTGGCGGGGCCGCCGTTGGCGGTGGAGCAGGCGACACCACAGGCCTTGCAGGAACAGGTTGGGGCGTTGCGGGGGAGTGTCAGGTAGGTTTTTCGGATTTAAGGGCCTCATCGCAGGCAAGTCGACGATTCGACTTGCCTGCGATAGCGTTAGTGGCTTACGCGCTAATCTTGAGCCCAACCAGCCCGGCAATGATCAACGCCACACTGGCCAAGCGGAACAGCGCCATGGACTCCCCAAACAGGATAATCCCGGCAATCACCGTGCCCACCGCACCGACACCGGTCCAGATGGCATAGGCGGTGCCCAGCGGCAGCTCTTTCATGGCCAGCCCCAGCAGGCCAAGGCTGACGGCCATGGCGGCAATCGTCAGGGCGGTGGGCATCGGTTTGCTGAAGCCATCGGTGTATTTCAGGCCGACGGCCCAGCCCACTTCAAACAGCCCGGCAAAAAACAGAATGACCCAGGACATATTGACCTTCCTTTTAGAAGTGGGGCCGTCCCCGGATAGAATGCTCGAACGAGTCGCGGGGTCGTCCCCGCGAAGGGGCGTAGAGTGCCGAAAAGTCAGGATTCGATCAAGTTTCGGCGAGGGCCTTGCGATCTTCCTTCTCGCTCATCCGGCGGAAATACGTCGACAACAACGCCCCGGAAATATTGTGCCAGACGCTGAACAGCGCACTGGGCACCGCCGCCAGCGGCGAGAAGTGCGCACTGGCCAGCGCGGCGCCCAGCCCCGAGTTCTGCATGCCCACCTCCAGCGCCAATGACTTGCGTTGCGCCAGCGGCAGCCCGAATACGCGGGCGGTGAGGTAACCCAGCAAGTAGCCAAAGCTGTTGTGCAACATCACGACCGCCATGATCAGCAGGCCCGACTCGGCAATCTTCGCCTGGCTTACAGCCACCACGGCAGCGACGATGGTCACGATGCTGACCACGGAGACCAGCGGCAACACCTCGACGGCATGACGCACGCGCTCACCCAGCAGACGTTGTGCCAATACACCCAGCACGATAGGCAGCAACACCATTTGCAGGATCGACCAGAGCAGTTCCATGAACGACACCGGCAACCAGGCCGAGGCCAGCAGCCAGATCAAGGCAGGCGTCAGCAGCGGGGCGAGGAGGGTGGTGATGGAAGAGATGGCCACTGACAGCGCCAGATCGCCACGGCCCAGCCACGTCATGACGTTGGAAGAGGTGCCGCTAGGGCAGCAGCCGACCAGAATCACGCCAACGGCGATTTCCGCTGGCAGGTTGAAAGCCTGGCATAGCAGCCAGGCCACGCTGGGCATGATCACAAACTGCGCGATCACACCCAGGGCCACGCGCCAGGGGTGGCGCGCGACCTCGGCGAAATCTTCAAGTTTGAGGGTCAGGCCCATGCCGAACATCACCAGGCCCAGCAGCGGCACGATGGCGCTTTTCAGGTCGATAAACCAGGTGGGCAGCAAAAACGCCACCACGGCAAAAATCAACACCCAGTAGGCGAAGGTATTGCCGACGAAACGGCTCAGGGCGGCGAGTGCGCGCATGGCGATGTCCTTATTATTAGAGTGCTGGAACTGGCAACCCAATCAACTGTAGGAGCCAGCTCCCACACAAGCCAACTCCCACATTTTTATCTTCACACGGCTTAGATGCCTTGCGGGGTCTCTTCACCGCCCAATGCTTCTACCAGTGCGGGCAGGAAGTCGCCAAAGGTCAACATCATCAGGGTAAAGCTGGCATCCAGTTGGCCCAGGGCCTCGTCGCCGCCGTCCTGTTCGGCCTGGTCTTGCAGCAGGTCCTCGAACTTCAGGCGCTTGACGGTCATTTTGTCGTCGAGCATAAACGACAGCTTGTCCTGCCAGGCCAGGGACAGTTGGGTCACGACTTTGCCGGTGGTCAGGTGCAGCTGGATTTCTTCGCCGGTCAGGTCCTGGCGCTTGCAGCGCACAATGCCGCCGTCTTCGTGGGTGTCGCGCAGTTCGCATTCGTCGAGGACGAAGAAGTCATCGGCTGGCTTCTGGGTGGTGACCCAGTCGGTCATGATGGCGGTGGGCGCGGTTTTCACGGTCAGCGGGCGTACCGGCAGGGTGCCGATCACTTCACGCAGGGTCGACAACAGGTCTTCGGCGCGCTTGGGGCTGGCCGAGTTCACCAGGATCAGGCCCTGTTTCGGCGCGATGGCAGCAAAAGTCGATGAACGACGGATAAACGCGCGGGGCAGGAAGGCTTGGATGATTTCATCCTTGATCTGGTCGCGTTCCTTTTTGTAGACCTTGCGCATTTGCTCGGCTTCGATCTCTTCGACCTTTTCCTTCACTGCATCACGCACCACGCTACCGGGCAGGATACGTTCTTCCTTGCGTGCTGCGATCAGCAGGAAGTCACCGCTGACATGCACCAGGGGCGCGTCTTCACCTTTACCAAACGGCGCGACGAAACCGTAAGTGGTCAGCTCCTGGCTTGCACAAGGGCGCGCCGGTTTGGTGGCCATTGCAGTTTCCAACGCCTCGGCATCAACAGGCAGATCTTGGGTCAGGCGATAGATAAGCAGGTTCTTGAACCACATGGGGTGAGTCTCTCCTTTATACAAAGTGGGGCATTATTCTCTTGATAGCGCCCCAGGCCAACCCTGCCTAAGCCATTGGAAGGGCTGAAAAAAAAGATTTAAGAAAGTGCTTGCCAGAGCAGGGGACGCTCCGTAGAATGCGCGCCACACCGAAACGAAGGGTGATTAGCTCAGCTGGGAGAGCATCTGCCTTACAAGCAGAGGGTCGGCGGTTCGATCCCGTCATCACCCACC
>NZ_JBWKWY010000059.1:0-14049 GCF_059422465.1 Pseudomonas sp. GW821-FHT01D09 | reverse complement strand
CGATAACGGTGTGTCAGGCAATACATCCGGCACTGATACACCGTTATCGCGGGCAAGCCCGCTCCCACATTTTTGAGCGTGCCCACTTAACCCTATCGCTGTCCTCGCGCGCGCCTGCTAAATTGCCCAACTCACCTTTTGCCAGGGAAGCACCATGGGATACGCGCTGAAAATCTTGGGTCGCACATCGTCGATCAACGTACGAAAAGTCCTGTGGACCTGCCAGGAACTGTCTATCCCCTACGAGCGTGAAGATTGGGGCATCGGTTTCACGCCTACCCAGTCACCCGAATTCCTTGCCTTGAACCCCAACGCCCAGGTGCCGGTAATCGTCGATGACAACGGCGTGCTGTGGGAGTCCAACACCATCTGCCGCTACCTGGCAGGCCTGCACCAACGTCATGATTTGCTGCCCACCGCCCCCGCGCCACGCGCCAGGGTCGAGCAATGGATGGACTGGCAAGCCACCGAACTCAACCCCTCCTGGGGCTACGCCTTCCACGCCCTGGTGCGCCAGAACCCGGACTTCCAAGACCCACAGCGCATTGCTGCTGGCGTACGCGGATGGAACGACAAGATGGGGTTGCTGGAGCAACAATTGCGCAAAACCGGCGCCTATGTGGCCGGTGACGACTTTACCCTCGCCGATATCCTGGTAGGCCTGTCAGTGCACCGCTGGCGGATGACGCCCATGGCGCGCCCTTCCTACCCGGCTGTCGATGCGTACTACGCCCTGCTCAGCCAGCGCCCAGGTTTCCAGGCCTTTGCCCTCGACGGTCACAACTAAGGGCCCACCTAAAGCTCACCATCGGCGCATGTGTTAATCGGTAGCAGCTCAGCAGGCTGAACCACTCATCCGGCACCGTGAAAAACTGTCAACTTTCACAGTAGACCTGCCTTTTCAAGCGCATTTAACTAGATGCAATGCTTGCCCAATCTTACGGCAACCGCATCTCATAAATGCATGAAAACAGGAGAGTCCTATGTCTGTTAAATCATCTAAACCATCGTTGAAAACTTACTACGCCCAAGGTTCTGTCAAAGCCAAGGTATCACTTGATAGCAGGCCATTCGTTTCTGAAGGCGTGAGGATTTGGAGTGGAGGCTCCTACTACGTGGTCAGAGCAGATCTACAGTCACGCCTTCAGTTACTGCAGTTTAACCTGGACAATAACATCCAGGCCGGAACGCACAACCTGGGTTCGGGTCCAGATGAAACCACTGCGTACTTCTATCACTACAATGGAGAATTCGGCTGGAGTTACTTCGCCGAGACAGGGACGCTAGACATCACCGATGTCGATCTAGAACGACAATTGCTCAAGGCCACCTTTAACTTCGAGTCCCCAGGCATGGAGCCAGGTGACCCACCTGTAAAAGTCACAGAAGGAGAAATCGACCTCACGGGTGCACGCGGTAAAACACGGTAGAGAGAAATGCCCTACTGCTATCCGACACAACGCAGACCTTGCCGTCAGATAGCGGCAAGGTTTCACCGCTGACAGGACAATACTTGCCGACCTTTGCACGACATCGCCCGTAAATTCGGGGCTTGGCGCCTGGGCACGCTAATTGCTAAACCCTATGGACCGTTCAAAACCACAGGTGCCCGATCATGTTGGTCAATACCCAAGTCTCGTCCGTGATCCAACAGTCCAAACGCCCCGACCTGGACCCGGCCAACGCTGCCGCCAGCGCGCTGTACAGCGGCGTGATGCAAAACGTGCAGAACGCGGCCGCCGCGACCCAGGTGCAGGCCACGCAAAAGGCCACCGACACCACCGCCAGCAATGTGGACGCCGCGTTCGCCAAGACCCGCCTGCAACTGCAAGCGACACCGCCGACCAGCGCCACGCCCACCACCGCAACCAGCACCCAGGCCCGGGCAGAGTTCAGCGATTACATGAGCAAGACCCCAGCCGAACGCATTCGTGAGCAGATCCTGCTGGAAAGGGGCCTGACCGAAGACGATGTGAAAGCGATGCCTATCGAACAGCAGAACGCCATTGCCCTGGAAGTGACTGAGCGCCTGAAGATGCAGGCGGCGCAGCAGTTCGCCGAGAAGACTGCCGACCCGCAGATCAAGGCCGTCAAAGACGCCCTGGCCACATAACCCCACTGCTGTAGGAGCGAGCTTGCTCGCTCCTACACAGGGCCGTTATTGCAGTTGCAGGGTGGAATTGAACTGGCCGATGGCGTCCACCACATGCCGCGAGCCTTCCTGAATCTCCAGGATCACCTGCCCCGCCTCATTGGCCAACTCCACCCCCAGCCCGGTACGACTCAGGCTCGACTGCATGCTCGATACCGCGCTCAGGGACAAGTCGTGGTTCCTGCGCACCACATCGACAATCTCCAGCGTGGCCTGGCTGGTACGTGCCGCCAGGCTGCGCACCTCATCCGCCACCACCGCAAACCCGCGCCCGTGCTCACCGGCACGGGCGGCTTCAATGGCGGCGTTGAGCGCCAGCAGATTGGTTTGGTCGGCAATCGCGCGAATGGTCTGGACGATGGTGCCAATGATGTCCGACTGCTTGCTCACCGCATCAATGCTCAACGCGGCTTGATTCAGGTCGTGGGAAATTTCTTCGATGATCTGCACCGTCTGCTGCACCACTTCCGACCCCTTGCGGGCGCAGGCGTCGTTCTGCACCGAGGTGGCATGGGCCGAATCGGCGGCGGTACGCAACGTGGAGACCTGCTCGGTGATATCACTGGCAAACTTCACCACTTTGTACAGGCGACCGTTGGCATCGAAAATCGGATTGTAGGAGGCTTCCAGAAAAAGGGTCTGGCCCTGCTTATTGCGCCGCTCAAAACGATGGGAGTGAAACTCGCCCCGGTTGAGCGACGCCCAGAAGGCTTTATAAGCCGGCGACTCTACCTCCGCGTGGTGACAGAACATGCGGTGGTGCTGGCCGACGATTTCGCCGAGAGAATACTGCACCGTCTTCAGGAAGTTGTGGTTGGCATTGAGGATCTGCCCCAAGGGGGTGAACTCGATGACCGCCATGGAGCGGCTGATGGCGTCAATCAGGCTCTGGTTTTCGTGTTCGCGGTGAACCCGTACGGAAATATCCGACGCCACCTTGATCACGCTCTGCACCTGTTTGTCCGGGCCGTAGACCGGCATGTAACTGGCCTCCAGCCACACCTCCTGGCCACTTTGGGTCAACCGCATGAACGTGCCGCTGATAGGCTTGCCCTGAGCCAGGTCGCGCCATAACTGGGTGTAGGCATCGCTATGGGAATAGGCCTCCTCGCAGAAAATCCGATGGTGTTTGCCGCGCACTTCCTCGGCGCTGTATCCCATGGTCCTACAGAAGTTTTCGTTGGCGTCCAGGACCACGCCGTTGCGATCAAACTCGATCATCGCCATGGAATGGCTGATCGCCGCCAACTTGGCCTGGGCCTGGCTCAAAGCGCAGGAGAAACGTTCGATTTCTAACAGGTCGGATTTGTGGTGCAGACTAAACATGCTCGGATCACCTTCAGCGCTGTTTTTGAATGACGGTTAGTTCTTGGATTTGACCCAGTACAACTTTCCACAAAACAGGCAAACGCAATCGTCCAGAGACAGGACACGTGTCAGGCGATAGATAAATGATGATCAATCGGAGCGTCCATGGGCAACACTCGTTTCAAGGCATCCTTTTCTTGATGGCCCCGCAAGGGCCTGCTGTAACCGACACACGCAAATCCATTTAACCTGAGGCTCCTTTTTCCCGGCGCTTTGACAGAAACGCTCATCTATTCACAGTTTTTATAGTAGTCGTCATGCTCTATTTCAAAAGCCACCCAAAACGCTTCATATGGCGAGCGACATAAGTGGTTCTGAGTGAGCATAGCCGGGGCCTGGCGTGATGCAAGGCCATTAGCCATCATTGCTGAGAGGTCTGTTGGGGGGGCGTGCGGGGGAGATATCAGAATGTATCGATGCCGTTGCAGGAGCGAGCTTACCCGCTCCTGCGGCGAAGTACTCAGTGACCGAACAGGCCCGTCTCGGACTTCTTGGCTTTTTTGTCCGCGCGTTTTTCATCGGCGGTCTTTGCCGGTTTTTTCTTCGCGGCTTTCTTTGAATCCATACCTTTGGCCATGACACATGCTCCACTAACAGAGGAAGTAACAAGGGGTATAACACCTATTGCCCAACAGAAGGCGCTTTGCCCGACTTATAATCACCGCCCCGTGATCACGCCTGTCAAACCACCATGCCCGAGTTGCACATCGATCGACTGGCAGAGCCCCTGTGGCCGCTGCTAAACAAGTTCTACCGCAGCCACAATTCATCGATGAAAGCCCTCAAGGGCGGTCAATTGTGGGTGGCGCGCAACAGCCAGATCGTCGCCGGGCTGTGCCTGAGCCCCGTGGTCGGCGGCCAGTGGCTGACCGGGCTGTTTGTCGATCCGGCCTGGCGTGGGCAGGGGCTGGCGGCGCGGCTGATCGAGGACGCAATCGCGCCCGTCGAAGGAACGGTGTGGCTGTTATGCCACCCGGACCTGGAAGGGTTTTATCAAGCCCTGGGCTTCAGCCAGCAAACGGTGTTGCCGCAGTCGCTGGCCGAGCGCCTGGTGCGCTATAAACGCAACAAGCCGATGATTGCCATGGGTGTGTGCCGCCGGGGCTAGTCGTCGGCGCTGGGGTCCATGTCCGGGAACATCACCTCGATAAACCCGAACTTGCTGAAGTCGGTGATCCGCGAAGGGTACAACCGTCCGATCAGGTGGTCGCACTCATGCTGCACCACCCGGGCATGGAAGCCATCGGCAATCCGTACAATCGGCTCGCCCTTGGGGTCAAACCCCTCATAGCGGATCTGTTGGTAGCGATCCACCGCCCCCCGCAGCCCGGGTACCGACAGGCAGCCTTCAAAGCCCTCCTCCATCACTGGGCTGAGCGGGGTAATCAGCGGGTTGATCAGGATGGTCTGGGGCACCGCCGGGGCATCCGGGTAACGCTCGCTGCTCTCGAAACCGAAGATCACCAGCTGCAGGTCGACACCGATCTGCGGCGCGGCCAGGCCAACGCCGCCCACATGCTCCATGGTCTGGAACATATCGTCGATCAGTTGCCACAACTCGGGGCTGTCGAACATTTCCGGCGGGACCGGCGGTGCGATACGCAGTAGGCGCTCATCGCCCATTTTCAGGATTTCACGAATCATCGGTCAGGCTTCATCAGTGGTTGGCTTGGGCAGCGAATGGTCCCGGCCGAGGCCTGAGACGTGCTGTTTTTCATGGCTTGGGTGCTCGCCAAAATCCTTTTCACCCGGGTCCTTGCCTTCGGCGGACATATGCTCGATCACCGCGTTCATCTCCGCGCCCAGCAGCAATACGGCGGCGGAAATGTAGAAATACAGCAGCAGGACGATGATCGCCCCGATGCTGCCATACATGGCGTTGTAGTCGGCGAAAGTCTTGACGTAATAGCCAAAACCCAGTGACGCCACGATCCACACCACCACCGCCAGCACCGAGCCCGGCGTGATAAAGCGAAACTTCTGCTTCACGTCCGGCATCACGTAATACATCAAGGCCACGGCGAACATCAACAAAATCACGATCAATGGCCAGCGCAGGATGGTCCACAACGTGACCACGAACTCCTGCATGCCGATCTGCCCGGCCAGCCACTCCATCACTTGTGGCCCCAACACCATCAACGCCGCAGCGGCCAGTAACATGCCAGCAATGCCCACGGTGTAGAAAATCGACAACGGGAAACGTTTCCAGATCGGCCGGCCTTCGACCACATCGTAGGCGGCGTTCATCGCGCTCATCATCAGGCGCACACCGGCCGAAGCGGTCCACAGCGCGATGACGATACCCACCGACAACAGGCCGCCCTTGGATTGCTGCAGCTGGTCGATCACCGGGTTAACCTGCTCCAGGGCCTGGGGCGGCAATACCAGTTCCGATTGCAGGCGCAACCAACTGAAAAAGTCCGGCAAGTGCAGGAAACCGATCAGGGCAATCAGGAACAGCAGGAAGGGGAACAGCGAGAACAGCATCTGGTAAGCCAATGCCGAGGCGTAGGTAGACATCTCGTCATCGACAAACTCCTTGACTGTGCGTATCAGCACGCGGTGCAGCGGCAGGTCTTTTAATACCGGAAAAATCATAGCGTCTCCTTTCGCCGCAAAAGGTTGAGTTCGTGGGCGACTCAGGGGCCGTTTTCTACATCACGGTAGCCTATTCGGCGACCATGAAACAATTTCAAAACGTTAGTCAGCAACGCTGACATAAAAACGGCCATCCGTGGATGACCGTTGTCCTGCGTGTTGGGGCGGGTTAATCAGGCTTTGTCGACCGTCTTCTTGACCGCGTCCTTGACCTTGCCGACCGCTTGCTGGGCTTCGCCCTTCTTCTCTTGAATCTTGCCTTCGGCTTGCAGCTTGGGGTTGTCAGTGGCCTTGCCGACACCTTGCTTGATAGTGCCGATGGCTTCGTTCGCTAAACCTTTTACCTTATCCGCTGTGCTGCCCATGGTATTTCTCCGTAAGAACAATCAAGGGTTTGGGTCATTACCTAAGCGTTGACCCTGGGCCTTTGCGCAGAGTTTCAATTATTTGCGCAAGGCATTTCATCACCCCGTACAGGTTTGGCTTTATGTTTTGCCGCCAACCCCCGAGAATGCCCGGCAGATTCAGGCTCAATCGCTGAATAACAGATCCCGTAGGAAGGTTATGAAACTCAATAAAACACAGGCCATCGCCCGCAGAAACCTGGAACTGGGCGGTGCCGTGCTCGGTGTCAACAACTGCCACTTCACCGACCTGGACCGCAAGCGCAACATCTGGTGGTTCGACCTGCCGCTGGCCCGCATTGCCATCGGCCAATACGAGTGGATTCATTTGTTGATGCACAACGCCGAGACCGACCAGTTGCTGCACCTGAAAGTGCCGACGGCCTTCCTGCGTGAAACACTTGAAGGGTTGGTGGTGCGCAATGCGGGCAAACGCAAGCCGGAGATGACCCTGGAGCTGAGCGCAGATAAGGATTCGTTCCTGAAGGATGTACGCCCGACTGGGGCGGGTGTGAGCTTCGCGCAGTTCGCCCTGTAAGCACTCACCAAAGAATATGTAAATGCGCTTGTGTGGGGCTTGTGTGGGAGCGGGCTTGCTCGCGATAACGGAGTGTCAGCCAATAAATCTGGCACTGATACACCGCTATCGCGGGCAAGCCCGCTCCCACACCAGACCCACATTTGGATTGCATTCCAATCAGCGCCCAATAAAAAGCCCCGCATTCGCGGGGCTTTTTGTTTACTTCTTCAGGCCTAGCTTCTTCAGCTCTTCATCACGCAACTCGCGACGCAGGATCTTGCCCACGTTGGTGGTCGGCAGCGCTTCGCGGAACTCGACAGCCTTGGGCACTTTGTAGCCGGTGACGTTGGCGCGCATATGCTCCATCACCTGTTCCTTGGTCAGGGTCGCGCCCGGCTTGACCACGATGAACAGCTTGATGTGCTCGCCCGACTTCTCGTCCGGCACACCAATGGCCGCGCATTGCAGCACGCCTGGCAGGCTTGCCAGCACGTCTTCCAGCTCGTTGGGGTAGACGTTGAAACCGGAGACCAGAATCATGTCCTTTTTACGGTCGACGATGCGCATGTAGCCATCTGGCTGGATGATCGCGATATCACCGGTCTTCAACCAGCCTTCGCTGTCGAGCACTTCGGCGGTGGCGTCTTCACGCTGCCAGTAGCCTTTCATCACTTGCGGGCCCTTGACGCACAGCTCGCCGATTTCGCCCAGGGGCAATTCGACGCCCTCATCCGAGATGACTTTGCACAGGGTCGAAGGCACCGGGATGCCGATAGTGCCGATCTGGATGTTCTGGATCGGGTTGACCGTGGCTACCGGGCTGGTTTCAGTCATGCCGTAGCCTTCACAGATGTTGCAGCCGGTCACGGCTTTCCAACGCTCGGCCGCCGCCAGTTGCAATGCCATACCACCCGAGAGGGTAACCTTGAGCGCCGAGAAATCCAGCTTGCGGAAGCCCTCGTTGTTGCACAGGGCCACGAACAGGGTGTTCAGGCCGACAAAGCCGCTGAACTTCCACTTCGACAACTCCTTGACCATCGCCGGCAGGTCGCGCGGGTTGCTGATCAGGATGTTGTGGTTGCCGATCAGCATCATCGCCATGCAATGAAAGGTGAAGGCATAGATGTGGTACAGCGGCAGCGGTGTGATCAGGATCTCGCAGCCCTCATTGAGGTTGGAGCCCATCAGCGCCTTGCACTGCAGCATGTTGGCCACCAGGTTGCGGTGGGTCAGCATCGCGCCCTTGGCCACGCCGGTGGTGCCACCGGTGTATTGCAGCACGGCCACGTCTTCGCTGGCAGGGCTGGCGTCGGTGACGGGTTGGCCATGGCCCTTGGCCAGGACGTCGTTGAACTTGATCGCCTGGGGCAAGTGATAGGCCGGGACCATTTTTTTCACGTACTTGATGACGCTGTTGATCAGTAGCCGCTTGAGCGGCGGCAACAGGTCAGCGACCTCGGTGACGATCACGTGCTTGACGCCCGTCTTGGGCACGACTTTTTCTGCCAGGTGCGCCATGTTGGCCAGGCAGACCAGGGCCTTGGCCCCGGAGTCGTTGAACTGGTGTTCCATTTCCCGCGCGGTGTACAGCGGGTTGGTGTTGACCACGATCAGGCCGGCGCGGATAGCCCCGAACACGGCGACCGGGTATTGCAGAAGGTTGGGCAATTGCACGGCGATTCGATCACCGGGCTGCAAGTCGGTATGCTGTTGCAGGTAGGCAGCAAAGGCACCGGACAATTCGTACAACTCACCGTAGGTGATGGTCTTGCCCAGGTTGCTGAAAGCCGGTTTGTCGGCGAAGCGTTGGCAGGACTGTTTCAGTACCGCCTGAATATTTTGATACTCGTCTGGATTGATGTCTGCAGCAATCCCGGCGGGGTACTTATCCTTCCAAAAGTCTTCGATCATGGAAGCCCACTCCTCAGCGACGCGAATTCATTCACCGCATTTGATGCGATTATTATTTGTGTGTGTTTTTTTAGGTGATTCTGGCTGTTTCAAGCAGGCCGAGAGGTCACAAAGCGCGCCGAGAGTAGCAGCTTTGCAAAGGGCCGCCTAGAGCCAAAAGAGGGCCCTACAGTCATAAACATGACTCAAGAATATCCAATAGTCATTTTTAGAGCAAAGATTCTATAACACCTAAAACAGCTCTATTCCCAGGATGTACGCCGTCAAAATGTGGGAACGGGCTTGCTCGCGATAGCGGTGGGTCAGGCAATCCATCTGGCACTGACACACTGCTATCGCGAGCAAGCCCGCTCCCACACAAGCCAGCTCCCACATTTGAATCGTATTTCAATTCAGGTCAGGCGATGTCGCGCAGCTCGCGCCGCAGGATCTTGCCCACCGGCGTCATCGGCAGCGAATCGCGCAACACAATATGTTTGGGCACCTTGTAGCCGGTGAAGTTGGCCTTGCAGTAGCTCTTCAGCTCTTCAAGGCTGACGCCTTGGGCCCGTGCCACCACGAACAGTTTCACCGCCTCGCCGGTACGCTCGTCCGGCACGCCGATCACCGCGCAGTTGGCCACGTTGGGGTGGGCCATCACCACGTCTTCGATCTCGTTGGGGTACACGTTGAAGCCCGAGACGATGATCAGGTCCTTCTTGCGGTCGACAATGCGCACAAACCCATCCGGGTCGATCACCGCAATATCGCCGGTTTTGAGCCAGCCTTCGGCGTCCAGGGTCTCGGCAGTGGCTGCCGGTTGCTGCCAGTAGCCCTTCATGACCTGCGGGCCCTTGATGCACAACTCGCCCCGCTCGCCCAGCGGCAGCTCCTCGCCGGCGTCATCGATGACCTTCATCGCCGTACCCGGCACCGGAATGCCCACGGTGCCCAGGCGCGATTGATCACCGTAGGGGTTGGTGCTGGCCACCGGCGACGTCTCGGTCAGGCCGTAGCCTTCGCCGATGGAACAGCCGGTGACCTGCTTCCAGCGCTCGGCCGTGGCCTTGACCAGGGCGGTGCCGCCGGAGTTGGTGATCTTCAGGTGGGAGAAGTCCAGGGTCTTGAAGTCCGGGTGTTCCATCAGCGCGACAAACAGCGTGTTGAGCCCCAGCAGCCCGGTAAAGCGCCACTTCTTCAGTTCCTTGATAAAGCCGCCGATGTCCCGCGGATTGGTGATCAGCACGTTGTGGTTGCCGGTGACCATCATGCACATGCAGTTCGCGGTGAAGGCATAGATGTGGTACAGCGGCAGCGGCGCGATCATCACCTCCTGCCCTTCCTTGACCAGCGGATGCCCGTCTTCGCGCAGCTGGGACATGCACGCCCGCACCTGCTGCATGTTCGCCACCAGGTTGCCGTGGGTCAGCATCGCGCCCTTGGCCAGGCCGGTGGTGCCGCCGGTGTATTGCAGCACCGCGATATCATCGAGGGTCACCGGATGGCGGGTCACGGAAAGGCCCGCGCCCATGCGCAAGGCGCGCTTGAAAGACACCGCCCGGGGCAGGCTGTAGGCCGGGACCATCTTCTTCACCTTGTCGACCACGGTATTGATCAGCCAGCCTTTGGCGGCGGGCATGAAGTCGCCCATTTTGGCTTCGATCAGGTATTCGATCTCGGTGTCGGCCGCCACTTCCTGGACCCTGGAACCGAACAGGTTGAGGAAGACCAGGGCACGAATGCCGGCGTCCTTGAACTGATGGCGCATTTCCCGCGGGGTGTACAGCGGGTTGGTGTTGACCACGATCAGCCCGGCGCGCAAGGCGCCGAACACGGCAATCGGGTAATGCAGGACGTTGGGCATCTGTACCGCAATACGGTCGCCCGGCTTGAGATCGGTGTGGTGTTGCAGGTAGCCGGCGAACGCCGCGCTCTGGCGCTCCAGGTCGGCGTAGGTCAGGGTGATCCCCATGTTGCTGAATGCCGGACGGTCGGCAAAGGCCTTGCAGGAACGCTCGAAGACTTCGATTACTGACTTGTACGCCGACAGGTCCAGCTCGTTGGGAACGCCTGCTGCGCGTTTGTCATTCCAGAAATCAGGTTGCATTATTCTTGTCCTCTACCTGAGTGTGCCCGACCGCTTCCAACAGCAGATGGGAAGCGGAGCTTCGGGGACGTTAGCAGTTATAGCCAAACTGGCAAATACACAAAAACGTGTCATTGATTGTATGAATCTTGTCCCTGAGGCCCGGGGTGATCAAACGCCGGCCTACAGATGAGCTATACACTGCAACGACCCTGAGCAAAGGAAGCGCCATGAACCACACCACTTTCTGGCTGACTGCCAATGACCACAGCCGCCTGTACGTCAACCAGTGGCTACCGGACGGGCCGCCCACGGCGCTGGTGATGCTGGCCCATGGCATGGCCGAGCACAGCGGCCGCTATGTGCGCCTGGCGCAGGCCTTGTGTGACGCCGGCTACGGGGTCTATGCCCCAGACCTGCGCGGCCATGGCCGCACCGCCGATGAAGGCACCCTGGGCCTGTTTGCCGAGCACGATGGCTGGAACAAAGTGGTGGGTGACCTGGCCGCGCTCAACCAGCACATCGGCCAGCAGGCCCCTGGCGTGCCGATCATCCTGCTGGGCCATAGCATGGGCAGCTACATCGCCCAGGCCTATCTGTTGCATCACAGTGCCAGCCTGCACGGGGCGATTCTCAGTGGTTCAAACTTCCAGCCGGTGGCCCTGTACCGCGCCGCCCGCCTGATCGCCCGCGCCGAACGCCTGCGCCAGGGCCTGCGGGGGCGCAGCGCGCTGATCGAATTCCTCTCGTTTGGTTCGTTCAACAAGGCCTTCAAGCCCAACCGTACGGCGTTCGACTGGCTGAGCCGCGACCCTGGCGAAGTGGACAAGTACGTCAACGACCCGTCGTGCGGCTTTCGTTGCACCAACCAGCTGTGGATCGACTTGCTCGGTGGCTTGCAGCAAATCAGCAAAGCGTCCAATCTCAAACAGATTGATCCGGGCCTGCCGATTTTGGTGATGGGCGGCGAATGTGATCCGGTCAGCGAGGGCAAGCGTCTGACCCTTCTGGCCAATGCGCTGCGGGAGGCCGGCAGCCAGAACCTGCAATTGAATATTTACCCGCAGGCGCGCCACGAACTCTTCAATGAAACCAACCGCGACGCGGTCACCGCCGATGTACTGGCCTGGATGGCACAGGCCGTGAACCATCACCGGCCGGCGCGCTGCGAGTAAACGCTTAACCATTTCGTTTAAAATCAACGAATCATGTTTATCGATTAGCCACAGGATGCAGGATTAGATGACCCAGGTTACCAACACTCCGTACGAAGCCCTTGAAGTCGGCCAGAAAGCCACCTACAGCAAAACCGTGGAAGAGCGCGATATCCAGTTGTTCGCAGCCATGTCCGGCGACCATAACCCGGTGCACCTGGATGCCGAATTCGCCAAGGCCACCATGTTCAAGGAGCGTATCGCCCACGGCATGTTCAGCGGCGCCTTGATCAGCGCGGCAGTCGCCTGTGAGTTGCCTGGGCCGGGCACCATCTATATCGGCCAGCAGATGAGCTTCCAGAAGCCGGTGAAAATCGGTGACACCCTGACCGTACGTCTGGAAATTCTCGAGAAGCTGCCCAAGTTCCGCGTGCGGATTGCCACCCAGGTGTTCAACCAGCGTGATGAGTTGGTGGTGGATGGCGAAGCGGAGATCCTGGCGCCACGCAAGCAGCAGGTGGTGACTTTGACCCAGTTGCCGGCGATCAGCATCGGCTGATTAAACACCGCTATCTCAGGTCATGTGAAAAACAAAAAGTGGGAGCGGGCTTGCTCGCGATAGCGGTAGATCAGTCAATTAAGATCTCGACTGACACTCCGCTATCGCGGGCAAGCCCGCTCCCACATGTGTTACTGGGCGCGAGCCTGGTTACGCAGGGCTTTGACCTGGTCATGGTTGCGCTGCGCACCGTGGTACTGACGCTCAACCAGGTCACGAATACCCACCAGGTTGTGTTTGTTGATTTTCTCGAGGGCTTCCTTGTAAGCCTTCAGTGCGTGGTCTTCACCGCGCTCGGCTTCATTGAGGACGGCCTCTTCGTCCTTACCGGTGACCAGCGACTTCACATCGACCCAGCCACGGTGCAGTGCGCCGGCAACACTGCCGGAATCTTCCGGGTCACCACCCAAGGCACGCACGGCCGTCTGCAGTTCAGCAGCCGCAGACGCGCAGTCTGCCGAACGCTTGGTGAACAGCGCCTTGAGCTCTGGATGCTTGATGTCTTCTGCGCAGGTCTTGAAGCCTTCCTGGCCGTCTTTACTGGTTTCGATCAGGTTATTGAGTACGGAGATCGATTCTTTGTTGATATCAGTCATTGTTCAATTCCTTCGCGGGTTTAGAAACGTATTGGGGTAGTTGCAGCGCCCGTGCCAGGTCTTGAATCAAGTTTTAATACTTAAATTTCAATAACTTATAAAAATACAAAACATCTGTATCCGCTTTATTTGCATGATCTGTCATTTGGCCTTCATGCAGAATGCCTGTATTTTCCAAGGCATCCTCCTGATTGCCTGAAGCCCGTATGAACCCCGAAAAACTCGAACTGCTGATCACCCGCCAAATGCCGTTCGGCAAGTACAAGGGCCGGATCATTGCCGACCTGCCTGGCCCGTACCTGAACTGGTTTGCCCGCGAAGGCTTCCCCCACGGCGAGTTGGGTGGCCTGCTGGCCTTGATGCAGGAAATCGACCACAACGGCCTGTCCGAACTGCTCGAACCGCTGCGCGCCAAACACGGCAAGCCCGCCCCGCGCCACTAATCGAGCCCGACCATGCCCACTACCCGCGACGAAGCCTATTGGCAGGTGATGGCGGACCGACTGTTTGATGAATACAACCTGTTTACCACCCTGCGCAGTGGGGCGGCGTTTGGTACCTGCATACGGGTGACGCCGGGGTTGGTGACGTCGGCGGCGGACATCGGCGTGCTGGTCAACGCGATTACCAAACTGAACACGGATTAAAATGTGGGAGCTGGCTTGCCTGCGATAGCGGTGGGCCAGTCAAATATCGGTTAACTGACCCACCGCTATCGC
>NZ_JBWKWY010000058.1:0-14544 GCF_059422465.1 Pseudomonas sp. GW821-FHT01D09 | reverse complement strand
TGCGGGAATAGCTCAGTTGGTAGAGCACGACCTTGCCAAGGTCGGGGTCGCGAGTTCGAGTCTCGTTTCCCGCTCCAATTCAAAGAAAAAGCCACTCAATAGAGTGGCTTTTTTTTGCCTGTCATTTACGCAATAGACGCCCTGGCTTCTTTTATGAGCCACTGAAATCCAGTGACAGCCCGCGTGACAAGACGCTCAACCCTGTGAATGTGCTTCTCATTTTTGATGGTGTACCCAGCACTGAAGTCTTTTTAATATCCGCTACAGAAATACTGAAAGTAACAGCCGCATTGATTGATTAACAATCCTGCTGTGCTTTTGCGCAGGTGTGCCGATGCGACGGCAATCCGTTCTGTAGTGGGTGGCGCTGATTATCCTTACGCCAAGCTTGATTTGTTTTTTTAGCGCTACTTTACGTTTGTACTCTCTTCATAAAGCGAAAAAAGAGGCTGGACCTATGGGCGTTTATAATTACAAAGATCTTGGTGATGATGAATCAAGAGCATTGAGTGTTGATGCACTTGCCCTTATAAGCACCTCCGGTATATCCGAGCAGAGTAATGAGATAATCGCAAGTGTAGTGCGAGAAGCCGGGTGGACGCCGTTGAGTGGTAGTGCCTTGGGCTACGATGGCTCCTTAAGTTCAAGGGGCGCGTTCACCGGGGAAAAAGCCGGTTACGCAACGGCTGAAGCTGAGGTACTTGGGAAGTATGATGCTTCAGGTAAGTTGACCGGGTTGGGTGTGATGTTTCATGGCACTAATGATCCTGCTGACTGGGTCTATAACCTGGGCTTGCTCACAAATGTGGAAGGTCTTGCAAAGAACTATGTGGGGGAAGCGTTTGACACGTTGCTGGGCAGTGTTGCGCGTTATGCCCAGGCAAATGGATTGACGGGCAACGACATCTTGGTCAGTGGCGTAAGTCTTGGCGGACATGCTGCTAACAGTATGGCGGACTTGAGTGCCAGCCGCTGGTCCGGTTTTTATCAAGACGCGAACTATGTGGCTTTTGCTTCGCCTAGCCAGGCCTCGGGCGACAAGGTATTGAATATTGGCTATGAGCAGGATCCGGTTTTTCGGGTGCTGGATGGCTACACCTCCGAGCTGCCGTCGTTGCTAGCGGTACACGACACCCCCCAGCCATCGGCTACAAATAATCTGGTTAATTTCAACGAGGTGTATGCGCTTGGGCCGCTAGTGGGGGAAGGGATATTTCCGATTATCAATCCGTTGGCCTGGTTGAGCCATGGGGGGACCGACGGTTTTGCCCGTGTTGCTGAGTCACAGTTTTACAATCTGACCAATAGGGACTCCACTATTGTAGTGTCTAACTTGTCGGATTTAACGCGTGGCAATCTTTGGGTGCAAGACTTGGAAAACTATGCAGAGCCCCACACCGGTGGCACTTTTATTATAGGCACTGACAGTGCTGATCGGCTCCAGGGCGGGGCAGCCAATGATTATCTGGAAGGCCGTGCCGGTGACGATACGTTCCGTGACAGTGGGGGTTACAACATTATTCTCGGAGGGGCGGGTAATAATACCCTGGAGTTGCAGCAGTCGGTGAATGGCTTCGAGTTTGCCAATGACGGTGAGGGTATGCTGTATATGCAAGATGCCCGTGGTGGTATCAGCCTGATTCAGGATGTTGATACTCTGGTGAGTAAGGAAAGCAGCTGGATTTTCTTTAATCGGGACGTCACCTATAGCGTCACTGAACAAGGCTTACTCAGTGCAGACACCTTCACCGAGTACGCGCCTTCGGGCAAGGGCGACGCAAACAATAATGTTCTTGTCGCCCAGAGCAGCGGAAGTTGGTTGTTTGGCCAGGGCAGCGCGGATTTACTGATCGGCGGCCAAGGCGATGATGTATTGGTGGGGGGCGCGGGGAATGATGTGATATTGGCGGG
Organism: Pseudomonas sp. GW821-FHT01D09; assembly: GCF_059422465.1. NCBI lineage: Bacteria > Pseudomonadati > Pseudomonadota > Gammaproteobacteria > Pseudomonadales > Pseudomonadaceae > Pseudomonas > Pseudomonas sp. GW821-FHT01D09. Next base: position 12,633 of record NZ_JBWKWY010000058.1, on the reverse strand, counting down.
GGCGGGTGCCGATACCTTCTTGTTTAATGGGGATTTCGGTTTGGACTTTATCACGGGTTTCAAATCGACCGATAAGTTGGCGTTTGTAGGGGTTGAGGGGGTTGACGAACAATATAGCTACCTCGATCACGCACAGACGGTTGGTATCAACACTGTCCTGATCTTTGGCGATAATTCTGTGACTTTAGTGGGCGTTGGGTTGGGTAGCCTTTCAGCCGATAACATTGCTATCGCTTGATCTGAGCGTCTCATTTGACCGGTTGGCTGCTCTTCGGATCAACCGGTCTCGTTTCCCGCTTCATGGTTAACCCAAGCGCCGCTCAGTGATGAGCGGCGTTTTTTGTGTGGCTGGCGACGGCAAACGGCTGGCCAGCGCTTCGACAAGCCCGGATGAGCCTCTGATGCATGAGAGGCCGCATCTCACGGGTGGGTATTCTCATGGAGTCAGTCGTTGGAGGATTATGACGAACCGTGCATGTGGCCACTTGGGTGTGGCGGCTTGCGGGTCTATCGAGTTATCACTGCCAATGGGAAGTATCATGAAAAATGTTAGCGAGTTGATCGAAAGCCGAATCTCAGCGAATGCGTTTGATACCAGTCGTGGGCTCTCGGATGAGCAAATCGAAGGGTTGGTGCGTTTAGCCACGCTGGCCCCTTCTTCATTCAATGCGCAAAACTGGAAAGTGATTGCAGTGCGTACGCCCGAGGCCAAGCAGCGCTTGAAAAAAGTCGCTTATGACCAGCCCAAAATCGCCGATGCCGCCGTTACTTTTATCATTTGCGGGACGTTGGCCGCACACAAAGGCTTGCCGGAGGCTCTGTTGCCATCGGTTGAAAAAGGCATTATTGAGCGTTCGGTCTTCGACACCTGGGTGGCGATGGCCAATGGCATGTACGAAGGCAATGAGGTGTTCCAGCGTGATGAAGCCATCCGCTCGGCCTCACTGTGTGCAATGACCCTGATGTTGGCAGCCCAAGGGCAAGGGTTGGCTTCAGGCCCGATGATCGGCTTTGACCCGGCTGGCGTTGCCCGTGAGTTCCAACTGAGCGCCAGCGAGGTGCCTGCGATGCTGATTGCTGTCGGCTACGCACTGCCTGAAAACTGGCCACAAAAGCCGCGCAAGGCCCTCAAGCAGGTACTGACCCTGGTTTAACAGCCAATACGCTCACGGGCTGTTGACTCAGCCTGTGGGTGGGTGATGAGTGAAGGGTGAGCCAAAGAGGGACACCCATGCTGCAAATACTCCTGGCAGAAGTCCAGGTAGACGCGCACTAGGCGAGAAGGATGGCGATGGGATTGATAGAGCAAGTGCACGGGCGTTTCTGGCATTGGGTAGTTGTCCAGCACTGGCTGCAGACTGCTTTCTTTAATGGCCTGGACCGCCAGGAAGGGCGGGAGCTCGGTGATACAGTCGCCATTAAGTGCGCAGTTGCGCAGGTGCAGGTAGTTATTGGTCGTAACGATGGCCGCCGGTTCGAGCGTCTGGTTGCCCAGGGTCCACAGGCTGCGCGTGCTGGAGTCTTTTGACCAGGTGGCACAGGGAAACCTGTGCAGGTCATCGGGTATCTGGGGTTCGCCCAGGCGCTCAAGCAGGGCTGGGCTGGCAACGAGTGTATGTCGATAGCTGATCATATAGCGTGCAATCAAGGTGTCTTGTTCAATGGCGCCGACGCGAAGCGCTACATCAATACCTTCAGCGATAAGGTCCAGGCGCTGTTCCGTAAAGTAAACGGCCAGCTCTATTTCAGGATAGCGCTGTTGAAAGTCGCACAGTAATTGCCCCCAAGGTTCAAAGGCGACGGGAAGTGTCACTCTCAGGCGGCCCCTGAGCGCATCCTGGTCACTTATCAGGGCTGATTTTCCCTGTGCGAAGGCTTCCATGCCAAGGCTTGCATAGGCATAGAGTTTTTCTCCGGCCTGGGTCAGCTTTGTGCCCCGCATGGAGCGGTGCAGGAGTTGCACGTTCAATTCATGTTCCCGCTCACGAATGCGCCGACTCAAGGTTTGCAGTGGCATATCCAGATGGAGGGCGGCAGCTGACAGGCTTCCCATCTGGGCGACAGCCACGAACATCTGTATCGCGTTGAGATCCATTGTCACCTCCCATGTCTTTATCTGAGGTCTTGACCTTGGCAGAGGTTGATCGTTGCATTGCGCGGGATGAAAAACATCAATCCCCTTTGGCTGGCCATTGATCCCTGCCCTCGGGTGCGGGCCGTTACATCAGGCGTTGTATATGCTGCTGGGCAAAGTCCAGGTAGGTTCGCACGAGGTTGGACGGGTGCCGGTGCGAGGGGTAAAGCAGGTTGATCTCCATTTCCGGGAAGGGGTGTTTGCCCAGGAGCGCGACCAATTGCTTGTTCCTTATTGCCTCCTTGGCCATGAACGGTGGCAACTCGGTAACCAGGTCCCCGGCCAGCGCTCGGCTGCGTAAATGCGCGTAATCGTTGGTGGCTATTATGGGGTCTGCTTTAAATACCTCTTGGCCCAGTTGCCAAGTGGCTGTCGCGTCCTGGCTCCAGGCCCCGCAGGGATAATTGTGCAAATCCGCGACTTTATCGGGCAGGCCTAGACGTGCGAGCAACACGGGAGATGCGACAAGAATATGGCGATAAGCCAACATCCGTCGAGCCACCATGGATTCGTGAGTGATACGGCCAATACGCATGGCCACATCAATGCCATCTTCGATCATGTCAATACGCCTGTCGCTCGTATAGACCTGCAACTGTATGTCTGGGTAGCGCTGCTGAAACGCCGAGAGCACCTCCCACCAGGGTTCAAGCGAAGGGGGGAGTGAAAGCCGCAGGCGCCCTTTGAGTTGGGTCTGGTCGCTGATCAGGGCCCGCTCGCCATCGATCAGCATTTCCAGGCCTCGGCTGGCGTGTTCGTACAAGCGTGTGCCTGCGTCAGTCAGGCGGGTTCCATGTACTGAACGCTCCAGCAACTGCACTTGCAATACACGTTCTAGTTCCCTGATTCGCCGGCTGAGGGTCGCGAGTGGCATTTCCAGGCGCTCGGCAGCCGCTGTGAAGCTGCCACACTTGGCCGTGGCGACAAACATCCGAATGGCATTAAGGTCCATGGCGCTACTTCTATTCTCTGAATACAGTCTTGACCGTAAAAGATGTGGTTTGCTGTAGGCACGGTTAAACGTTGTGCCAGAGGGGAGGTTTAAGAGCAGTGTGTTGTTGGCACGGGGTATGAAGGACGGCCCCCCCCCCCCGGTAGTCCGTGTCAGTGTTATTCGCGAATCAACCTTCGCCCTGTACGGGGTCAGTATTAAATGTATACAAGACAATCTTCCAGCCTTGGCTGGTTTTGTTGAGCACGAATACTTCGCGGTTCAGGTCAGGCACAGGCTTGCCATTCTCCATAACCGTCGCCCCTTTATGGTGATGTGTACGGATGACCGCAGCATCGCCATATAGATTAATCGCATCGTAGGCAAATACGGTGTTGAATTTGGCTATTTTAAATAATGCATCATAGCCCTCGGTCTTTTGCTGGGCGGTCGCATAAGTAGGCTTGTTATTCCATTCTGCAACGCTGTCGGGAGCAAACAGGCTGACTATTTTTTGGGTATTACCTTCGTTCAGTGCCTGCTCATATTGGCGGACGACCTTATAGGCTTCCTGTTGCACACTCTTGATTTTCGGATCGCTGGAAAACGGTGGGGTGCCATCGCCTTGTGCTGCGTACGCACTGGCGGCCGTGAAGAAGGTAACGGCGCTGGCCATGGTCAGTGTCAGCAGTTGGGCGCGAATCAGGTTTGCTGTTTTCATGCGTTCCCTCTACGAGTATTTCGTATGGCGTTGATAACGAAATTGTAATGTATGCCTTCGGCCCATTAGGTAGCGGCCAGGTCAATACATTACTGGTGGGCGCTGTTATGTCACCGTTGCAAAGTATCCTGCCCTAATTTTGCCGGTTGATGAACTATCAGGGATGATAGGGAGCCATCTATAAATGAGAGGCTGGTTTTATTGACTTTCATATAGGGGCGGTATTTTTCAGAAAAGTTAAGAAGTGGAAGGTCAATTCACTCCTGAAGAATAGATAAACGCCATATCGACCTTGTTAGAACGTAAAAATACTCGACTCTGGATATTAACGATTGATCAGTTTTTTGAAGGCAGGGAACATTCACAATGTGAAAAAACTCAGCGCGCGTTATTCAAGGGGGTTATGAAAAAACACCTACGCCGGCAGCGGCGTGCCGGAAATCAGCCTGGTCGGCCCGCATAGGGCGATTGTGCGAGGGTGTTGTCGCGACGCCTTATGCGGGGATATTTATATGGGGCCTAGGGCTGTTTATGGGCCGCCAGTGCTTGCAAGACCCCGCTTCCATACTCGGGGTCGGCCTTGGTGCAGTGCTCTATATGCAGGCGTTGGATAGGGGTGGAAGCCCCCGCCAGGGAGCGCGCGGTGTTATCGAACAGCGCTTGTTTTTGCTCTGCGGACATTTTTCTGAACAGGGCGCCGGGCTGGGAGAAATAATCGGGATCGACCCGATGATTCCAGTGGCCGGCCGCGCCTTCCAGGGTCAGGGGCGGCTCTTGAAAATCGGGCTGCTCTTGCCATTCGCCACGGGTGTTCGGTTCATAGGAGGTGGTGCCTCCGGCATTGGAATCAACCCGCATCAGTCCATCGCGGTGATAGCTGTTGACCCGGGTGGCGCCTCGGGGGGCATTCACCGGGATTTGCTGGAAGTTGACGCTCAAGCGGTAGCGCTGGGTGTCGCCATAGGAAAACAGACGGCCCTGGAGCATTTTATCCGGTGAAAAACTGATGCCCGGGACGACATTCGCCGGGGAGAAAGCGGCTTGTTCGACGTCGGCAAAATGGTTCTCGGGGTTGCGGTTCAACTCCATGACGCCGACTTCGATCAGTGGGTAGTCGGCTTTTGGCCAGACCTTGGTCAGGTCGAAAGGGTTGATATGGTAGGTGCCCGCTTCCTGTTCCGGCATGATTTGCACAAACAGCTTCCAGCGCGGGAAGTCCTGGTTCTCGATGGCTTCATACAGGTCGCGCTGGTGGGATTCGCGGTCGCGTCCCACCAGTTCCTGGGCCTGGGCATCGGTGAGGTTTTCGATGCCTTGCTGGGTCCGCAGGTGGAACTTGACCCAGTAGCGCTCATTGTTGGCATTGATAAAGCTGAAGGCGTGACTGCCAAAACCATGCATATGCCGCCAGGTGCGCGGCAGGCCACGGTCACTCATGATGATCGTGACTTGATGCAGGGTTTCGGGCAGTTGGGTCCAGAAGTCCCATTGGTTCTCGGCGCTGCGCATGCCGGTGCGCGGGTCGCGTTTGACCGCGTGGTTCAGGTCGGGAAACTTGAGCGGGTCGCGCAGGAAAAACACCGGGGTATTGTTGCCCACCAGGTCCCAGTTGCCTTCTTCGGTATAGAACTTCATGGCAAAGCCGCGGATGTCGCGCTCGGCATCGGCGGCACCGCGCTCACCGGCCACCGTCGAGAAACGGGTGAACATTTCGGTCTTCTTGCCGATCTCGGAGAAGATCTTGGCCCGTGTGTAGCGGGTAATGTCGTGGGTCACCGTAAACGTCCCGAACGCGCCCGAGCCTTTGGCATGCATGCGCCGCTCGGGAATGACTTCCCGGTCGAAGTGGGCCATTTTCTCCAGCAGCCAGATATCTTGAAGCAGGGCAGGGCCGCGCGGGCCGGCGGTTTGAATATTTTGGTTGTCGACGACTGGAGCGCCAAACGCAGTGGTTAGCTTTTTCATGATCGATTTTCACCATCAGGGCTAATGTAAGCGCCAGCCTTAGCCATCCATCCCAGGAGAGAAGGGGCTTAAGTGCGACGATTGACTGTTGCTCCAGGTCGCAGGCTGCAGCAGCGGCTTGGTCCATGGATGCGTTTGCAAACCTTGAAAAAATTAATGCCATTTGAGGTTGATGGGTAGCGTCGCAGGCGAGAGGCAGGCTCCCGTTCCTGAGAGAAAGGCTGGCCTAGGCGCTCAGCGGCGATCAGGTTGGCGCATTGCGCCGTGACCGATATCCAGGGGGGAAGGTAAGCGCGTTGTCAGCGGGTGCATCCTCTGGAACCGCCAGGAAAACGAGAGCTATATGCATAATGATCGCTATGTAATAATTCAGAGGAGTAACAGTGTCAATATTTTTTGTAGCGATCGTTAATTTCGGGGGAGGAAAACATGGCTGAACGAGGAAGACCTCGCGCCTTTGACCGCGGGCAGGTGCTGGAGCAGGCCATGGATGTATTTTGGTTGCGGGGATACGAAGGGGCATCGTTGACCGCGCTGACCCAGGCGATGGAGATCAATCCACCCAGCCTGTATGCGGCATTCAAGAACAAGGAAGGTTTGTTCCGGGCCGCGCTGGATCATTACCTTACACATCATGGCGCCTATCGCTACAGCGTCCTGGCAGATGCCCCGACGGCTCGCGAGGGCGTGCAGGCCCTGCTCAAGGAGACTGTCGCGCAGTTTTATCACAGCCATCCACCCCGTGGCTGCCTGGTGGTGTTGGCGGCGTTGTCTGGAACCCCCGAAAGCCAACTGATCCAGGACGAACTCAGTTCGCAGCGCAGAGAAACCCACCGCCTGATCGAGGCGCGTATTCGCCGGGGCCTGCTGGAGGGGGACGTGCCGGTGGGGACGAATATTGAAACGCTGTCGGGTTTCTATACCACCGTCATGTTTGGCCTGAGCGTGCAGGCCAAAGACCAGGTTGCGTATGAGCAGATGGTTGCATTTGTGGAGACCGCGATGGGCGTCTGGCCGCCGCTATCGTTGTGACCCTGCAAGACCGCACAACGGCCCCTTACTGTTTTATCCCTTCCATATATGAAATATAAGTTGTCATTCTGAGTGGTTAATATCCAATTCTGATTGGTAGATAGTGAGGTCACTGGCTCAACGCCGGAACCTTCACATCAATCGGAGCCTCATGATGACGATTAAATCTGTTCTAAGCCTTTATGAAACGGCCCTTAATACCAACGACATCAAGACCATTCTCGACTTGTATGGCAGTGAGCCGGTGTTCATGCCTCAGCATGCGCCGGCCCTGGTTGGTCGTGACGCGGTGCAAGCCGGTTACCAACAGGTTTTTGCCACCCTCAAGCTGAATGTCAAGTTCACCATCCACGAGATCGAAGAAGTCGGTAACTGGGCCTGGGTACGCACCTCCTCGGCGGGAACCACGCGCATTCTGGCGGCCGGGCTGGATGTGACCGAAGGCAACAATGAGTTGTTCGTGTTCCGCAATGAACAAGGTAGCTGGAAGATTCATCGCTATCTGTTCGCCACCACTCAACCACGCGCCTGAGGTCATCACCATGAAAGCTTTTGTCATTGAACAAGCGGGCACACCTGATGCCTTGAAGTTGCGAGACATTGCCCCTGTGCAACCCTCCAGTGATGAGGTCCGGATCCGCGTGCGGGCATTGGGCCTCAACCGTGCCGAGACCTATCTGCGTGCCGGGAAAATGGGCCCGATCACCGCTCCCCGAGTGCCAGGGATCGAGGCCGTGGGCGAAGTGATTCATGACCCGTCGGGAACCTTTCGTACCGGCCAGCGCGTGGCGACGGCCATGGGGGGCATGCAGTTCGCACGCCATGGCAGTTATGCCGAAGAGGTGACGGTGTTGCGCAGCAACGTGATTTCCCTGGACGGTTCGACGCTGTCATGGGAGGAGCTTGCCGCGTTGCCCGAGGCCTATCTCACGGTATGGGGCGCACTGGACAAGAGCCTGGCGATTCAACCCGGCCAGACCTTGTTGGTACGGGGGGCGACTTCTTCGGTAGGGATGGCGGCGCTTACCTATGCCAAGGCCCGCGGTCTGAAGGTGATCGCCACGACCCGTTCGGCAGATAACGTCCAGCGTCTGCGTGAGATGGGGGCCGATCACGTGCTGATCGACAATGGCTCGATTGCCGAGCAGGTTCGCCAGTTGATTGCGCAAGGCGTGGATGCGGTACTGGAAGTGGTCGGTGCGGCAACCGTGCGCGACAGCCTCAAGGCCGTGCGCCCATTCGGTGCTGTCAGCGTTATTGGATTGCTGGGGGGCGCGCCGGTGCTGGAGCAATTGAACCTGATGCAGGACCTGCCGGCGGCGGTGAAGTTGAACTTCTTTGGCAGCGGCCTGCTGGGTACGCAGGACATGCCTCTCAAGGACAGCCCCCTGTTGTGGATTGCCAAGGAAATCGAAGCGGGGCGCATGCCGTCAATCCGCACGAAAACCTTCGATTTCGAGCAGATTCCTGATGCCCATCGCTTGATCGAAAGCAATGGGGCTCTGGGCAAACTGGTTGTAAAACTCTGACACTAAGGAGCACATCATGCGTACTTCATTACGGGCCCTGACCTTGGGCGTCTTGCTTCTCCCCGCCATCGCGATGGCGGCTCAACCGGCCACTGACAAAGAGAACGTGAAAGAGGCCGTTACAGCCCAACTGAACCATTATCAAGCGGCGCTGAACGCCTCGGACCTGGATCAGGTGATGGCGCTTTATGCACAGGACGCGGTGTTCATGGCGCAAAACAGTTTGCCGGCTGTGGGGCGTGATGCGGTGCGCAAGGCCTATCAGCAGGTGTTCGCCGCGATCAAACTCAACATCCGCTTTACGATTGACGAGGTTCGACCGCTGTCAAAGGATTGGGCATTTGCGCGCACTCGCTCCAACGGCACCGCCACGCCGCTGGGAACGGCTCAACCGGCCGGTGCTGAAGGTAATCAGGAAATATTCTTGCTGCATCGCGAGGCCGACGGGAAATGGCGTTTTGCACGCTACATTTTCTCTACGACCAACGCTCCCAAGTAGTTGCGAGCGGGGATGGCGATACACAAAAACGCCGCTCGGTTATGAGCGGCGTTTTTGTTGACCGGCGATTTAAGGCAAGTGCAAGAGCCTCGCGGCGCCCATCGTGGGATCAGAGTTTCGGCAACTGCCCGATACGCCCCATCATCTCGGTCACGATCTGCAAGTCCAGCAGGAACTGCTCGGTGGTCTTGAACTCATTGTCGGTGTGGCCGGTGTACTTGGCCTCGGGCCGGGCCAGGCCGAATTGCACGCCATTGGGCAGTTCATGCACCGATGTTGCACCGGCCGACGTACCGAACTCGGGCTTCATGCCCAGGTTTTCGGTGGACACGGCCAGCAGCGCCTTGACCCATTCGCCCTCGGGGTTGCGATACATCGGCGCGGCGACCGAGTAATCGAAGGCGGGTGTAATACGGGTCTTGCTGCTCCAGGCACTTAGCTTGTCGGCAATTTCTTTTTTGAGGACGTCCGGGGACTTACCCTTTGGTACCCGCAGGTTGACCGCCAGCTTGAAGGCTTTTTCATCCTGGCCAACGAAGGTCAGGGAAGTGGTCAGCGGCCCCATGAACGCATCGGAAAAGCCCACGCCCAGTTTGCCACCCAGGTAATCCAGGCCCCAGTTATCGGCGGCGTAGCGGGCGGCGTCAGTGATTTCGTTGTGCTTGAGCGCCACCTTGCCATCCAGGCTGTTAATGAAAACCAGCATCCGTGCCACCGGGTTGATACCCGATTCAGGCTCGGAAGAGTGCGCCGACACGCCCGTAACGGTCAGCTTGACGTCTTTGCCGACGACCTTGGCAGCTACCGTGAAATCGCCACCATTGGCCTTGGCGAACGCAGTGCCGGCCTGCTGCAGGCTGGCGGCCAACTCGGCGGGTTTATCGCTGCGCAAAGTGGCCACCGATGCCGAGGGAATCTGGTTGGTCGCCAGGCCGCCGGTCATTGAGAGGATTTGCGCACCTTTGCCCTCGGCCTTGCGCCTGGCGAAGGTCGCCATGACCGTGCCATAGCCTTTCTCGGCGATCACCACCGGGTAACCGCCGTCCAGCGCCAGGTTGTAGTTCGGCGTCGGGTTGCGTTCAAAGTAGTAAGGAATGGCGTCGCCGGTGGTTTCTTCGGTGGTGTCCACCAGCAGCTTGAAGTGGCGTGCCAGTGGCAGGTTTTCTTCCTTGATCACTTTCATCGCATACAGCGTGACCACGATGCCGTTCTTGTCATCCTCGGTGCCACGGCCGTACATGCGGTCGCCAATCAGCGTGACCTTGAACGGGTCGAGGCGGGTGCCGTCGGCCAGTACCCAGTTTTCCGGGGTTACCGGCACCACGTCGGCGTGGGCGTGAATGCCGACCACTTCATCGCCGGCACCTTCCAGGGAAATTTCGTAGACGCGGTTGTCGACGTTGCGAAAGTTCAGGTTGAACGCCTGGGCCAGGCTCTTGATCTTGTCGGCGATCTTGATGAATTCAGGGTTGTCGTGCTGGGCGACGCCTTCGACCTGGAAGGTCGGAATGGCCACCAGCTCGCGCAGGGTCTCGGTCGCTGCCGCGCCGTATTTCACCCGGGCGTAAAGGCCCAGCAAGCGGTGAATCTCGTTTTGCTGTTCGGCCGAAAGGCTTTTGTTGTCGAGAAACGCACTGATGGCCGGGCCGAGGTTCGCGGCTTTGCTCAGTTCGCTCTTGGCCAGGCTGCCCAGGAACGTGCGGAAGTCCTTGATCGAGGCGTCATTGAACGTCTTGAGGATGGTCGCGTTCTGTTGCGGGGTGAGATTGGCCAAGGCTGGCGCGGTAAAGGCGGACAGGCTGGCGACCATCAGGGTGGCGGCGGCCAGGTGCTTGAGGGAAAAATCCATTGCTGGGGCATTCCTTTGCAAGTAGTGAGTGGGAAGTTTCTGTCAGAAACATTTCCACACACTAGCATCACCTACACGCTGGAGGGGAGCCTCTGGTGGCGGGATGTCCTATCGTAATACGAAAACGCCGCCTGCCATCAAGATGGCGGTGACGTCAGTCCAGGCTGTAACGCACCGACAGCGTGCCCTTTTTCTCCGACAGGCCGAGGATTGTGATCGGGCCGATTTGGGCAAGGGTTTGTACGTGCGTACCGCCGCAGGCATAGGGCGGCAGGTCGCCAAAACCGACCTCACGGGTGCCGCTGTCCAGCGTCATATGGCGTGGCAGGTCTGCGGCGATCCATTGGTTGACCTGTTCCTGCAAGGCATCGGCCTCCATGTTTTGTGCGGCTTCCCCACGGATAAAACTGATCTTTCCTTCACCCGGCCAGTGGTGGGCCTTGATCGGCATCCAGCCCAGGGTTTCACCGGCATTGCCGATCAGATGCCCGGCCGAATGCAGGCGTGTATGCAGGGCACGGCGTTGCGCATCGACCCGCGCTTGCTGCGGGCCAAGTGCAACGGGTTGATCCACGTAGTGCACGATGCGTTCGGCTTCCTGCACCACTTTCAGCACGTTGCTGTCCCCCAGCCACCCCGTATCAAAAGGCTGGCCGCCGCCCTGGGGGTGGAAAATGGTGGACTGCAGCACCACCGCAAAGTGTTGCTCATAGGGCGTGCACTCCAGCACATCAACATCGGCAACCAGGTGGTCATGGGTGAAAAACAGGCGCTGGGTCATTTTCTACATCCGCATCAGGGTTCTGGATAGCAGTATAAGCAGTGCGCTAATAGGTGATAATCCGCTGAAACTTCAATGGACTTGTGCGTCATGAGCATCAATCTTCCTTTGCCGCTGTTGGGCGAAATGGCGATTTTCGTCAAGGTCGTGGAAACCGGCAGCTTCTCTGAAGCCGCGCGCCAACTGGGGGCTTCGCCATCGGCGGTGAGCCGCAGCATCTCGCGCCTGGAACAGGCCCTGGCCACACGCTTGTTGCAGCGCACCACGCGCAAGCTGCGCTTGAGCGAAGGCGGCGAAGAAGTCTTCAAGCGCTGCCAGGAGATGGTCAACGCGGCGCGCTCGGTGATGGAGATCAGCGGCCAGTACACCGACGAAGCCGAAGGGCTGGTGCGGGTCAGCGTGCCCAAGGCGGTTGGGCGCTTTGTGGTGCATCCGCATATGCCGGAGTTCCTGCGGCGCTATCCCAAGGTCGATGTGCAACTGATCCTCGAAGATCGGCAGGTGGATCTGATTGATGACAATGTCGATTTGAGCATCCGCATCACCGATAGCCCACCGCCGGGGCTGGTCGGGCGCCAGTTATTGCCGATCGAGCATTTGCTGTGTGCCACGCCGCAGTATCTGGCTGCGCACGGCACGCCGCTGCATCCCCATGACTTGCTGGAGCACAGTTGTATCTACCTGGGCGAAACCCCTGGGGATGCGCGCTGGAAATTGCGCCAGGCTGGCAAAACCCTGACAGTGGGCGTGCGCGGTCGGTATGCGGCCAATCACACGGGGGTGCGCTTGGATGCGGTGCTGCAGGGTGTGGGGATTGGCAGCCTGCCGTACTTCACCGCGCGGCATGCATTGGAGGAGGGGCGGTTGGTGCAGGTCCTGGCGCAATGGGATTTCATTGCCTCGTACCATGGGGATGCCTGGTTGCTGCATTCGCCCACACGCTACCTGCCGCCGAAGTTGCGGGTGTTTATTGATTATCTGGTGGAGTGCATGGCCAGGGAGCCGACATTGCGTCGGCGGTAGGCGCGCGATCGAGAATGTGGAGCAGGTTAGTGTGGGAGCGGGCTTGCCCGCGATGGCTGAGTGTCAGTCGATACATTGGTTGACTGATACACCGCTATCGCGGGCAAGCCCTAATGCCAGTCAGTTAAGGAATTGACTTCTCCGCCAAGCAATAATAGAAACGGGCTCT
>NZ_JBWKWY010000057.1:0-15337 GCF_059422465.1 Pseudomonas sp. GW821-FHT01D09 | reverse complement strand
CAGACTGAATGCCATGCTGCGTGACGGCACCGAATGGAGGTGACGAATGGCATGTTGAAGACAGTTGCTCCCACATTGACCGAGTGCTACCTTCAGCGACGTACCGGGCGCTTCTGCAACTTGCGCTGCAAGGTCCGGCGGTGCATGCCCAGGGCGCGGGCGGTAGCCGAGATATTGCCTTCGTGCTCAGTCAACACGCGCTGGATGTGTTCCCACTGCAGACGGTCCACCGACATCGGGTTTTCCGGCACCAGGGTGTCGAGGTCGGCGTGCTCGGAAAGCAGCGCGGCCAGCACGTCATCGGCGTCGGCCGGCTTGCACAGGTAGTTGCAGGCGCCGCGCTTGATCGCCTCGACAGCGGTGGCGATGCTGGAATACCCGGTGAGAATCAGCACGCGCATTTCCGGGTCCAGTTCCAGCAACTTGGGCAACAACACCAGGCCCGAGTCCCCGTCCATTTTCAGGTCCAGTGCCGCGTAGTCCGGCAGGTCGGCCTGGGCGATGGTCAGGCCTTCTTCGGCGGAACCTGCGGTGCTGACGCGAAACCCGCGACGGCTCATGGCTCGCGCCATCACGCGGGTAAAGGTGGCATCGTCATCTACCAGCAACAGGTGCGGCAGTTCTTCGCCTTCGACTTGGATCTCGTCACTCATCGATGTCTCCTCGTGCAGCACGGGGCAGGCGCAGCTCGGTGAGCGTGCCGCCTTCCTCATGGGGGTAAAGTTTCACCGAGCCGCCAGCGCGGGTTACGCTGGCCTTGCTCAAGAACAGGCCCAGGCCGAAGCCCTTGCCCTTGGTGGTAAAGAATGGCTTGCCGATCTGCTCGGCAATGGCCAACGGCACACCCGCGCCGTGGTCGCGAATGCTGATGGTGAGGTTTTCCCAATCCCAGTCCAGTTGCACTTCCAACCCTTCCGGGCAGGCGTCAGCTGCATTGTTCAACAGGTTCAGCAGCGCCTGGGTCAGATCCGGCGGTGGCGCCATGCGTGGCACTGTGCCCTGCCCCAGCAGGTGAAAACGGTAACTGGCTTCGGGCCGCATCAAGTGCCAGCGGTTCAGGGCTTCGTCCAGCCACTGGGTGACATCTTGCATATCCACCGCCAGGCGCCGGTTGGCTTCAGCGGCGCGCACCAGTTGTTGCAAGGTCTGCTTGCACTGCTTGACCTGTTCCTGCAACACACCAAGGTCGTCTTGCAACGCCGGATCGTGATGGTCCTGGCGCATTTCCTTGATCAGCACGCTCATGGTCGCCAGCGGTGTGCCCAACTCATGGGCCGCGCCAGCGGCCTGGGTGGCCACGGCCAGCAGTTGCTGGTCGCGCAGGCCTTCTTCGCGGCGGATGGCGCGCAGCTCTTCCTGGCGCCGCAGCTCTTCAGCCATGCGCGCGGCGAAGAAGGTGATCACCGCCGCCGACAGCGCGAAGCTCAGCCACATGCCGTAGATCTGCAGGTTTTCCCGGGCGATCGGGAAGGTTTCCAGGGGGTAGAACTGCGCCAGCAACAAGGTGTACAGCGCCAGGGCGATACCCGACAGGATCACCGAATAGCGCCATGGCAAGGTCACGGCGGCGATGGTCAGCGGTACCAGGTAATAGGAGACGAAGGGGTTGGTGGAGCCCCCGGAAAAATACAGCAACACACTGTGGATAAACAGGTCGCAGGCCAGTTGCAGGGCGTACTCCAACTCGGTCACCGGCCAGGTGGTGCGCAGGCGGATGGCCGTGAACACACACAGCACCGTGGAAAAGGCCAGGGTCACCCACAGTTGCAGCCAAGGCAGCGGCAGCAGTTCAAACCAGTAGGCGAGCCCGACGGAACCGGCCTGTGCGGCCAGCACCAGGGTGCGGATAAACGTCAGGCGCCAGAGGTTCTGGCGAGTGGCGGAAGTCAGTTTTACGGGGGCGAGCATGAGCTCTCCTGATGAGCGCTCCAGGCGGATCGCAGCAAGTATAAACGAAGCGACGGTACAGGCAGCGCGTCTGTGGCCCTTTGACGCAGGTCATGGCTTTATGACGGGGCGAGGCGACTTTGACCGTTCGTCGGCATCCTACCCAGATGTAGAGATTTTGTAACCCGCCGAACCCGAATCGCCCGTCTACAGTCTTACCGAATACGATCACCCTCAAGGAGCTTCCATGTCACGTTTCACTCGCAGTGCCGTCGTTATTGCCCTCAGCGTTGCCAGCCTGCCTGCGCTGGCCGCCGATCAACTGCACTACAACCAGATCTCCCTGCGGGCCGAAGTCAGCCAGGAAGTGGCCCGTGACAAGATGATCGTCACTCTCTACACCGAGTCGCAAAACACCGACCCGGCTAAGCTCGCCGCCGAAGTCACGACCATCATGAACAAGGCGTTGGGCGAGGCTCGCGAAGTAAAAGGCGTGACCCTGCGCCAAGGCAGCCGCAACAGCTACCCGATCTACGACAACAAGAACCAGAAGATCACCGGCTGGCGCGAGCGCGCCGAACTGCGCCTGGAAAGCGCGGACTTCCCGGCGCTGTCCAAGCTCACCGGCGAGCTGCTCAACACCCTGAAAATGGACAATATGGACTTCGCCATTGCCGACCCAACCCGCAAGGCCAGCGAAGATGCCCTGCTCAAGGATGCGGTCGCCGCGTTCAAGGCCCGCGCCCAACTGGCCACCGATGCACTCGGCGGCAAGGGCTACAAGATCGTCAACCTGAACTTCAACACCAACGGCTACCCAATGCCGTACGCGCGAAATGGCGGCATGATGATGAAGGCGGCGGCAATGGATTCAGCGCCGACACCTGAAGTCGAAGCCGGCACCAGCCAGGTCAGCATGAGCGCCGATGGCGTGATTGAAGTACAGATGCCATAAGCCTTACCTGATGATCCACAACGGCGGTAACCTCGGTGACCGCCGTTTTTTTTGGCCGTTGTTTACCTGCCATCTCAGGGGGCACCATGGATAGAACTGTCTTCAAGCCGCTCCTTCTTGCTGCCAGCCTGCTGGCGTGCATGCCCACGGCCCAGGCGGCAAGCACCCTGGTCTACTGCTCCGAAGCCAGCCCCGCCGGGTTCGATCCGAGCCAGTACACCAGCGGCACCGATTTTGATGCCTCGGCCGAAACCGTGTTCAACCACCTGACCCAGTTCAAGCGCGGCGGAACCGAAGTCGAGCCGGGCCTGGCGACCCGTTGGGAGGTGTCCAAGGACGGCCTGGCCTACACCTTTCACCTGCGCGACGGGGTCAAGTTCCACAGCACCGAGTAGTTCACCCCGACCCGCGACTTCAATGCCGACGATGTGCTGTTCACTTTCCAGCGCCTGCTGGACGCCAACCATCCATTCCGCCAGGCCTACCCGTCCGAGTCGCCGTACTTCACCGATATGGGCCTGAACACCACGATCAAAAGCGTGGAAAAGCTCAAGGCCGGCGAATGCCAGGTCAGCGGCTATCCGCGCCCCTCGGATATCGAGGTGATGAAGCAGGATCCAAACCTGCGTGTGCTGCAGCAGGCGGGCTTCAACCTGGGCTTTCTGGCCTACAACGTGACCCATCCGCCGCTGGACCAGCTCAAGGTGCGCCAGGCCCTGGACATGGCCATCGATAAGCCGGCGATTATCCAGGCGGTGTACCAAAGTGCCGGGCAATTGGCGCAGAACGCACTGCCGCCGGCCCAGTGGTCTTATGACCCCAGCATCAAGGACGCACCGCACGACCCTGCCAAGGCCCGGGCGCTACTAAAAGAAGCAGGGGTTGCACCAGGTACCACCATCAATCTGTGGGCGATGACTGTGCAGCGCGCCTCCAATCCCAACGCGCGAATGTCGGCGCAGATGATCCAGCAGGATTGGGCCAAAGTCGGGATCACTGCCAATATCGTCAGCTATGAGTGGGGCGAATACATCAAGCGCGCAAAAAACGGCGAGCACGATGTGATGATCTACGGCTGGACCGGCGACAACGGCGACCCGGATAACTGGCTGGGCGTGCTCTACAGTTGTGCCGCGGTCAAGGGCAGCAACTATGCAAAATGGTGTAACCCGCAGTACGACCAACTGGTGCAGAAGGCCAAGCTCAGCAGTGACCGTGACGAACGCATCAAGTGGTATCAGCAGGCGCAAAAAATACTTAAGGATCAAGTACCTATAACACCTATTGCGAACTCGACGGTTTTCCAGCCGCTGCGCAAGGAAGTCCAGGACTTCAAGATCAGCCCGTTTGGCCTGACACCGTTCTACGGCGTAAGTCTGAATAAGTAACAATCATGCCCCAACCGGGTGCGCCAGACACCTCGCTCGGGCTTATTCGGTGCACTCCACGCACCGAAAAAAGCCCTCAAAAATACAGTTTCGTGTCGAAAATTATATGAATGCGACATTCCTGTACGTTCGTACCACTCTTTGGCGGTTGTAGCCTCTCAACATCTTGCATTGGGTATGGGGCCTGCATAAGTATCCGCAGGCCGACTCACGAGGTCGCCCTCAATTCCAAAAATGACAACAAATCATGAGGCCAACATGCTTAAACACGCAGTCATTCCGTTTTTAGTCAGCGCCGGTTTAATGGCCGCTGCACCTTTCGCCCAGGCGGCGACTAATCTGGTGTTCTGCTCCGAAGGGAGCCCGGCGGGTTTCGACCCAGGCCAGTACACCACCGGAACAGACTTCGATGCTTCGGCCGAAACCATGTTCAACCGGCTCAGCCAGTTCGAGCGCGGCGGCACCGCCGTGATTCCTGGCCTGGCCACCAAGTGGGATGTTTCCGAAGATGGCCTGACCTACACCTTCCATCTGCGCGAAGGGGTCAAGTTCCACACCACGCCGTACTTCAAGCCGACTCGTGAATTCAACGCCGACGACGTGCTCTTCACCTTCAACCGGATGATCAATAAAGACGATCCGTTCCGTAAGGCCTACCCCACCGAGTTCCCGTATTTCACGGACATGGGGATGGACACCAACATCAAGAACATCGAGAAAATCGACGACCACACCGTCAAGTTCACCCTTGGCACCGTGGACGCCGCGTTTATCCAGAACCTGGCCATGAGCTTCGCCTCGCTGCAGTCGGCTGAATACGCAGCCCAACTGTTGAAGGACGGCAAGCCCCAGGACATCAACCAGAAGCCGGTCGGCACTGGTCCGTTCGTGTTCAAGAGCTACCAGAAAGACTCCAACATCCGCTTCACCGGCAACAAGGATTACTGGAAGCCTGAAGACGTGAAGATCGACAACCTGATCTTCGCCATCACCACCGACCCGTCGGTACGTGTACAAAAGCTCAAGAAGAACGAATGCCAGGTCACCCTCTTCCCGCGTCCGGCCGACCTCAAGGCCCTGGGCGAGGACAAGACCCTGAAACTGCCGCACCAGGCCGGTTTCAACCTGGGCTATATCGCCTACAACGTCATGCCGGTGCTCAAGGGCCAGACAGCCGCCAACCCATTGGCCGACCTGCGCGTACGCCAGGCCCTGGACATGTCGGTCAACAAGCAGCAGATCATCGACTCGGTGTACCAGGGCGCAGGCCAACTGGCGGTCAACGCCATGCCGCCGACCCAGTGGTCCTATGACGACACCATCAAGGACGTCCCGCACGACGTGACCAAGGCCAAGGCACTGCTCAAGGAAGCCGGCGTCAAGGAAGGCACCGAGATCACCTTGTGGGCCATGCCCGTCCAGCGTCCGTATAACCCCAACGCCAAGCTGATGGCCGAGATGCTGCAGAACGACTGGAAGCAGATCGGCTTGAAGGTCAACATCGTCAGCTACGAGTGGGGCGAGTACATCAAGCGCTCCAAGGGCGGCGAGAACCAGGCCATGATCATCGGCTGGAGCGGTGACAATGGTGACCCGGACAACTGGCTGAACGTGCTGTTCGGCTGCGACTCCCTGGCCGGCAACAACTTCTCCAAATGGTGTGACAAGAAATTCGACGGCATCGTGAAAGAAGCCAAGGCCACCTCGGACGTCGCCAAGCGCACCGAACTGTACAAACAGGCGCAACACGTCCTCAAAGATGCAGTCCCCATGACACCTATCGCGCACTCGACAGTGTATCAACCCATGCGCAACAACGTACAGGACTTCAAGATCAGCCCATTTGGCTTGAATTCCTTCTACGGGGTGAGCGTCAGCAAGTAGTGATCTCTGGCGGCGACGTTTCATAACGTCGCCGTTATTGCATCCGCCCAGATCCTAGGAATCGAACTACATCTGTGAATGCTGCCGCCCTACAGCAGCTAACTGCCGATGTTCCGTCCGATACCTACAAGGTCTGTCCGGTTCTGCGCATTTACCGCCCTGCCCTCGTTCCCTAACGTCGAGGTAGGCAAACGCTCAGTTCCGATACGGCATTTGCTGTGGATGGGAACAGTGCTTTCTCCATGCCAGGTAAGGCATGGCGATTGTTCACTGACGAAAACGATAAACATGGATTGGGGGACAGTCATGCGCCATACCACCGTTCTATCCGCGATATTCGGCACCAGCCTGTTGGCCGTCGCTTCGATGGGCCAGGCAGCCGAGAAGAAAAGCCTGGTGTTCTGCTCTGAAGGCAGCCCGGCCGGGTTCGATACCGCGCAATACACCACCGCCACCGACAACGATGCGGCCGAGCCGATTTACAACCGCCTGGTTGAGTTTGAAAAGGGCGAAACCGGCGTCATACCAGCGCTGGCGACCCAGTGGGACATTTCACCAGACGGCCTGACCTATACCTTCCACTTGCGCCAAGGGGTGAAATTCCACAGCAACAAGGAGTTCAAGCCGACACGGGACTTCAATGCCGATGACGTGCTGTTTACCTTCAACCGCATGCTTGATCCCGACCACCCGTTTCGCAAGGCCTACCCCACCGAGTTTCCGTACTTCAACGGGATGAGCCTGAACAAGAACATCGCCAAGGTCGAGAAAACCGACCCGCACACCGTGGTGATGACCCTGAACACGGTCGACGCCGCGTTTATCCAGAACATCGCCATGAGCTTCGCCGCGATCCTCTCGGCCGAGTACGCCGAGCAACTGCTCAAGGCCGGCAAGCCCAGTGATATCAACCAGAAACCGATCGGCACCGGGCCGTTTGTGTTCCAGCGTTACCAGAAGGATTCGGAGATCCGTTTCGCCGGCAACAAACACTACTGGGACCCGGGCAAGGTCAAGCTCGACCAACTGATCTTCGCCATCAACACCGACGCCTCGGTGCGGGTGCAGAAGCTCAAGGCCAATGAATGCCAGGTCACCCTGCATCCACGCCCCGCCGATGTCGAGGCCCTCAAGGCCGACCCGAACCTGCAACTGCTGACCAAGCCCGGCTTCAACCTCGGCTACATCTCCTATAACGTGCGGCACAAGCCCTTCGACCAACTCGAAGTGCGCCAGGCCCTGGACATGGCGGTGAACAAGCAGAGCATTCTCAACGCTGTGTACCAGGGCGCGGGGCAACTGGCGGTCAACGGCATGCCGCCGACCCAGTGGTCTTATGACGACAGCATCAAGGACGCCGCCTACAACCCGGAAAAAGCCAAGGAGCTGCTCAAGGCCGCCGGCGTCAAGGAGGGCACCGAGGTCACGCTGTGGGCCATGCCCGTCCAGCGCCCGTACAACCCCAACGCCAAGCTGATGGCCGAGATGCTGCAAAACGACTGGGCCAAGATCGGCCTCAAGGTCAAGATCGTCAGCTATGAATGGGGCGAGTACATCAAGCGCACCAAGAACGGCGAACACGATATCAGCCTGATTGGCTGGACCGGCGACAACGGCGACCCGGACAACTGGCTGGGCACCCTCTACAGCTGCGACGCCATCGGCGGGAACAACTACTCGATGTGGTGTGACCCGGCGTACGACAAGCTGATCAAGCAAGCCAAGGTCGTCACCGACCGTGAACAACGGACTGTTCTGTACAAACAGGCGCAGCAACTGCTCAAACAGCAGGTGCCGATCACGCCTGTCGCCCACTCGACGGTCAACCAGCCGTTAAGCACCAAGGTCGAAGGTTTCAAAGTGAGCCCCTTCGGCCGCAACGTGTTCTCGGGCGTCAGCGTCACCCCATAAGAAAATAACCGGATGCGCAGAGCGAAGTTGGCTCTGCCGCAAACGTGTAGCTGTAATTCGCGAAATCTCCTACAGCAAACGTTTGCAAAGGCTTGAAGAGTTACACACCCAATAACCGGCTCACCTAATAAGGCCGGTATTAAAAAAAGAGAACCAAAGGAGCTCCACCCATGAAACTAAGCAGCAAAGTGCTACTGGCCATGGCCATCAGCAGCATCACGGCTACCGCCTATGCGGAATCCGTAAGCCAGGACTTCGTTCCAACCACACTGGCCGGCACCAGCGCCCAAAGCGAAGCCAAGGGCTTTGTCGAAGACTTCAGCCTGGGCGGCCAGACGCGTAACTGGTACTCCCACGAAAGCCTGTACCGGGGTGGCGCGTGGAAATACCAGAAGCATGGCCAGACCCTGACCGACCGTAACCGTACCAACTGGGTACAGGGCACCATCCTCAACGCCAGCTCGGGGTTCACCCAAGGCACCGTAGGGGTCAAGACCGAAGTTGCGCTCTACAATGTTGTGGCCCTGGACCGCAGCCGACGTGATATCAAGGGCGGCTCCAACCGCACCCTGGCTCACTCCAACGGCGACGCCGTGGACCAGTGGAGCAAACTGGGCCTGGCCAACATGCAGTTCCGTGTGTCCAACACCACTTTGACTGCCGGTCGCCAGAACTTCAGCACGCCGATTGTCGACACCATCGGCAACCGTGCCCTGCCCTCCAGCTTCCAGGGTGTGAGCTTCAACAGCGAAGAATTCAGCAACCTGTCGTTCCAGGGTGGCGTGTTTGACCGCGTTTCCCCACGTTCCGAACAGAGCCTGTCGAAATTCCGTAGCGAGTACAGCCAGCAGGGTGCACGCAGCGCGACAACCGACAAGGTCTACACCCTGGGCGCCAACTACCAGCCGCTCAAAAGCCTGAAAACCAGCTTCTTCGGCGCCAACGTCAAGGACTTCTGGAACCAGTACTACTTCGGCGCGACCCACGAGCTGGGTGATAGCCAGGTCCTGTCCCTGACGACCGGCCTGAACTACTACAAGACCGTCGACGAAGGCAAAAAGTTGATGGGCGAAATCGACAACGATACTTACTCGCTGTCGCTGGGCCTGGCTCACCAGGCTCACAGCCTGACGTTCTCCTACCAGGAAGTTAACGGTAACGAGTACTTCGACTACCTGCACGAAACCAACGGCATCTACCTGGCCAACTCCCTGACGTCGGACTTCAACGGCCCGAACGAGAAGTCCTTCCAGATCGCCTACGGCATCAACATGGCCGAATACGGCGTGCCGGGCCTGAAGTTCAACATCTACTCGGCACGCGGCTGGGGCATTGACGGTACTCACTACAAGGGTAACCGCAATGGCGCCTACGCCTACACCGGCATCGAAGTTCAAGACGGCGAGAAACACCAGGAATACGGTGTAGGCGCCGGTTACGCGATCCAGAGTGGTCCGCTCAAGGCCACGGCTATCCGTGCGACCTACGTCGAGCACCGTGGCAGCGAATTCCAATCTGACGGCAGCGTCAAAGAATTCCGCCTGGTTACCACCATCCCGTTCAACATCCTTTAATTAGCGCCCGGTAGACGGCAGGCTCAGGACGAGCCTGCCGTCTACCTTTGTGTGGTTGAATCGATTGCAGAGGGCTCTTCAATGAAAATGCTCCCGTTACAAGCCGCCATGACCGCTGCACTGTTGAGTGTGGCCCTGGGCATTTCGGCCAAGCCGCTGGTGGTCTGCACCGAAGCCAGCCCGGAAGGCTTCGACCCGGTCGTGTACACCACGGCTGTCACCGCCGATGCCGCCGCCGAAACCATGTTCAACCGCCTGGTGGACTTCAAGCCCGGCACCACTGAAATCCAACCCTCACTCGCCAAATCGTGGGACATCAGTGAGGACGGCCTGACCTATACCTTCCACCTGCGCGATGACGTGAAGTTCCACACCACCGACTACTTCAAGCCCACGCGCAACCTGAATGCCGACGACGTGCTCTGGAGCTTCCAGCGTCAACTGGACCCGAAACACCCATGGCACAACAAGTCCACCACCGGCTTCCCCTATTTTGAAAGCATGGGTTTCAAGGAACTGCTCAAAAGCGTCGAGAAGACCGATGACCACACCGTGGTCTTTACCCTGACCCGCCCCGAAGCGCCGTTCCTGGCCGATGTCGCCATGCCGTTCACCGCCATTCACTCCGCCGAATACGCCGACAAGCTGCTGGCCGCCAACAAGACCGGCGAGCTCAACAGCAAGCCGATCGGCACCGGCCCGTTTATTTTTACCCGCTACCAGAAGGACGCCCAGGTGCGCTTCAAGGCCAACCCGGAGTACTTCCGTGGCAAGCCGCCCGCCGACCCGTTGATCCTGGCCATCGCGGTGGATAACAACGTGCGCCTGCAAAAGCTCAAGGCCAATGAGTGCCAGATCGCCCTGTATCCAAAACCTGACGACCTGCCGAGTATCAAGGCCGATCCAAACCTGAAGGTTGCGGAACTGGCGGCGATGACCACCGCCTACACCGCCCTGAACACCACCCACAAGTACATGAGCGACGCGCGGGTGCGCCACGCGATCAACATCGCGTTCGACAAACAAGGCTATAACGAATCCCTGTACGGCAAAGGCAATGCCGTCGATGCCACCGGCCCGTACCCGCCGACCCTGCTGGGCTTCAACGACAATCTGAAAAACCCGGCCCGCGACCTGGACAAGGCCCGCGCCCTGCTCAAGGAAGCCGGCGTACCACAAGGCACCGAGTTCAGCCTGTTCACCCGCAACGGCGGCGGCCCGACCAACCCCAACCCGATGCTTGGCGCCCAGCGCATGCAGGCGGACCTGGCGCAGATCGGCCTGAAGGTCAATATCAAGGTCATGGAATGGGGCGAAATGCTCAAGCGCGCCAAGGCTGGCGAGCACGACATGGTCTCCGCCGGCTGGGCCGGGGATAACGGCGACCCAGACAACTTCCTCACGCCCAACCTGAGTTGCGATGCGGCCAAAAACGGCGAAAACTACGCCCGCTGGTGTAACGAAGAATTTCAGGGCTTGATCGACAAGGCCCGCGCCGTGGCTGAACCCGCTGAACGCGCCGCACTCTATGAACAGGCGCTGGCCGTTTTCGACAAGGAGCAACCGTGGATCCCCATGGCCTACCCGAAAATGTTCACCGCCATGCGTAAAAACGTCGAGGGATATACCCAAAGCCCCCTGACCAACAATAACTTCGCCACCACCCAGGTGAAGTAAAAAAGACGCCCGGCCCCGTCGAGGTTGACGGAGCCGGGCCTGCCTAACCGGCTGATTGAGGTAGAGACCACGATGTTTAGTTTTATTGCCCGCCGATTGGGGTTATTGATCCCAACGTTTTTCGGCATCACGTTGCTGACTTTTGCGTTGATTCGCATGATCCCTGGCGACCCCGTAGAAGTCATGATGGGCGAGAGGCGGGTTGACCCCGAGATGCACGCCCAGGCAATGGAACGCCTTGGCTTGAACAAACCCTTGTATGCGCAATACCTGGACTACATCGGCAAGCTCGCCCAGGGCGACCTCGGCGAATCCCTGCGTACCCGCACCAGCGTTTGGACCGAGTTCAGCGCCCTGTTCCCCGCGACCCTGGAACTGTCCATGGCCGCCCTGTTGTTCGCCGGCATCCTCGGGCTATTGGCCGGGGTGATCGCGGCCTTGAAACGAGGATCCCTGTTCGACCATGGGGTAATGGGCATCTCCCTGGCGGGATATTCGATGCCGATCTTCTGGTGGGGCCTGATCCTGATCATGTTCTTCTCGGTCAGCCTGGGCTGGACCCCGGTTTCCGGGCGTATCGACCTGCTCTACGACATCGAGCCGCGCACCGGCTTCATGCTGATCGACACCCTGCTGGCCGACGAGCCGGACGCATTCTGGGACGCCCTGCACCACCTGATCCTGCCGGCCATCGTACTGGGCACCATCCCGCTGGCGGTGATTGCGCGGATGACCCGTTCCTCGATGCTGGAAGTGCTGCGCGAAGACTACATCCGCACCGCCAAGGCCAAGGGCCTGTCGCCGGCACGCGTGGTGTTCGTGCACGGCCTGCGCAATGCGCTGATCCCGGTGCTGACGGTGGTCGGCCTGCAAGTCGGCACCCTGCTGGCCGGTGCGGTCTTGACCGAGACCATCTTCTCCTGGCCCGGCATCGGCAAATGGCTGATCGAAGCCATTGGCGCACGGGACTACCCGGTGGTGCAAAACGGCATCCTGCTGATCGCCTGCCTGGTGATCCTGGTGAACTTCGTGGTGGATATCCTCTACGGCTTCGCCAACCCACGCATCCGTCACCAGCGCTGAGATCATGACCATGACCACACCAACTCCCGTGTCAGCAGTCGATCAGAGCCTGCTGTACCCGTCGCCGTACAAAGAATTCTGGCAAGCCTTCTCCAAGAACAAGGGCGCGGTTGCCGGCCTGCTGTTTATGCTGTTGATCGTGTTCTGCGCGATCTTCGCCCCGTGGGTGGCACCCCATAACCCCAGCGAGCAATACCGCGACTTCCTGCTGACCCCGCCGTCGTGGCTCGAAGGCGGGCAGATGCAGTTTTTGCTGGGCACCGACGAACTGGGCCGTGACTTGTTGTCGCGCCTGATCCAGGGCTCGCGCCTGTCGCTGCTGATCGGTTTGTCGTCGGTGGTGATGTCGCTGATCCCGGGGATCCTGCTGGGCCTGTTCGCCGGGTTCTTCCCGCGCCTGCTCGGCCCAACCATCATGCGTCTGATGGACATCATGCTGGCCCTGCCCTCGCTGCTGCTGGCCGTGGCGATTGTCGCCATCCTCGGCCCTGGCCTGATCAACACCGTGATCGCGATTGCCATTGTGTCGCTGCCCTCCTATGTGCGCCTGACCCGCGCAGCGGTGATGGGCGAGCTCAACCGTGACTACGTGACGGCCGCGCGCCTGGCCGGGGCCGGCCTGCCGCGCCTGATGTTCGTCACCGTGCTGCCCAACTGCATGGCGCCGCTGATCGTGCAGGCCACCTTGAGCTTCTCCTCGGCGATTCTCGATGCCGCCGCCCTGGGCTTCCTCGGCCTTGGCGTGCAACCGCCGACGCCTGAGTGGGGCACCATGCTGGCTTCGGCCCGTGACTATATCGAACGTGCCTGGTGGGTCGTGAGCCTGCCTGGCTTGACCATTTTGCTCAGCGTGCTGGCAATCAACCTGATGGGCGACGGACTGCGCGATGCGCTGGACCCGAAACTCAAGAATGCCGCGTGAGGAGATTCCCATGTCACTGCTAGAAATCAAGAATCTCAATGTACGCTTCGGCGACAAGACTGCCGTACCCGTGGTCGACGGCCTCGACCTGGCCGTGGACAAAGGCGAAGTACTGGCCATCGTTGGCGAGTCGGGTTCGGGCAAGTCCGTGACCATGATGGCGCTGATGGGCCTGATCGAGCATCCCGGCATCGTCACCGCCGATTCGCTGACCTTCGACGGCAAAGACATGCTCAAGCTGAGCAACCGTCAACGCCGGCAGATCGTCGGCAAAGACCTGGCGATGGTGTTCCAGGACCCGATGACCGCGCTGAACCCCAGCTACACCGTGGGTTTCCAGATTGAAGAAGTGCTGCGCCTGCACCTGAAAATGTCCGGCAAACAAGCGCGCAAGCGGGCCATCGAGCTGCTGGAAAAGGTCGAGATCCCTGGCGCCGCCAGCCGCATGGATGCCTACCCGCACCAACTGTCCGGTGGTATGAGCCAGCGTGTGGCAATTGCCATGGCGATTGCCGGCGAGCCGAAACTGCTGATCGCCGACGAGCCGACCACGGCCCTGGACGTGACCATCCAGGCGCAGATCATGGAACTGCTGCTGGCTCTGCAAAAAGAACAGAACATGGGCCTGGTGCTGATCACCCACGACCTCGCAGTCGTCGCGGAAACTGCCCAGCGCGTGTGCGTGATGTACGCCGGCCAAGCGGTGGAAGTCGGCCAGGTGCCCGGCCTGTTCGACGTACCGGCCCACCCGTACAGCGAAGCGTTGCTGGCGGCGATCCCGGAACACAGCATGGGCGCGGCGCGTCTGTCGACCTTGCCGGGCATCGTCCCCGGCCGTTATGACCGCCCGCAAGGCTGCCTGTTGTCGCCACGCTGCCCGTATGTGCAGGACAGCTGCCGCCAGACCCGTCCGACCCTGGACCCGCAAGCCCACAGCCTTGTGCGCTGCTTCTACCCCTTGAACCAGGAGGTGGCGTAATGGCCGTCGTTCTTACTGCCCGCGACCTGACCCGTCACTACGAAGTGTCCCGTGGCCTGTTCAAGGGGCACGCCACGGTGCGCGCCCTCAATGGCGTGTCGTTCGAGCTGGAAGCCGGCAAGACCCTGGCCGTGGTGGGTGAGTCGGGTTGTGGCAAGTCCACCCTGGCCCGCGCGCTGACGCTGATTGAAGAGCCGTCGTCCGGCTCGTTGAAAATCGCCGGCCAGGAAGTCGCCGGCGCCGACAAGGCCCAGCGCAAGCAACTGCGCAAAGACGTGCAGATGGTGTTCCAGAGCCCCTATGCCTCGTTGAACCCCCGGCAGAAAGTCGGTGATCAACTGGGCGAGCCGCTGTTGATCAACACCAACCTGTCCGCTGCCGAGCGCCGGGAAAAAGTCCAGGCAATGATGAAGCAGGTGGGCCTTCGCCCTGAGCATTACCAGCGCTACCCGCATATGTTCTCCGGTGGCCAGCGCCAGCGCATCGCCCTGGCCCGGGCCATGATGCTGCAACCCAAGGTGCTGGTGGCGGATGAACCGACCTCGGCGCTGGACGTGTCGATCCAGGCCCAGGTGCTCAACCTGTTCATGGATTTGCAGCAGCAGTACAACACCGCCTATGTGTTCATTTCCCACAACCTGGCGGTGGTGCAACACGTCGCGGATGACGTGATGGTGATGTACCTCGGCCGCCCGGTGGAAGTGGGCCCCAAGGAAGATATCTACGCCCGCCCCCTGCACCCGTACACCCAGGCGCTGCTGTCGGCCACCCCGACCATCCACCCGGACCCGAACAAGCCGAAGATCAAGATCGTCGGCGAACTGCCCAACCCGCTGAACCCACCCTCCGGCTGCGCCTTCCACAAGCGCTGCCCGTATGCGACCGAGCGCTGCAGCAGTGAAGAGCCGTTGTTGCGCGAACTGGACAAGCGCCAGGTGGCTTGCCATCACGCGGAGCAGTTCGTCGCCTGACCCCACCCTGTGGAGCAGGTTTGTATGGGAGCGGGCTTGTGTGGGAGCGGGCTTGCCCGCGATAGCATCACCGCGGTTTAACTGACAGCACGAGGCGCCTGCATCG
>NZ_JBWKWY010000056.1:0-16103 GCF_059422465.1 Pseudomonas sp. GW821-FHT01D09 | reverse complement strand
TTGCCCGCGATGGCGGTGGATCAGCCAACACAGTTGTTAACTGACATACCGCTATCGCGGGCAAGCCCGCTCCCACACAAGCCCGCTCCCACATGGGTCTTGTGTTGCTTTCAGGGCGCCAAGGCCTTGATCACCTGATCCACATTCCCTTCCAGCTCCGCCACCGGGTCCGCGCCGTCGGTGTTCAGTACCAGCAGCTTCGAGCCCCCCGCACTGATAGCCGCTTTCACCGCCTCAGCCGGTTGACGATGATGCAGCACCAGTGCCACGTCGTTGTCCTTCAGGCTGGCCGTCAGTGTTTGTAACGCCTGCGCAGACCACTCGGCATCCGGCCGAGGATCAGTGTTGAGCAACTCCAGGTTCAACCCACTCACCAGATAAGCAAAATGATCGCTCAGGCTGACCACGCTCAGGTTGTCGGCCTGGGCCAGGCGCGCCTCGCTGTCGGCAGTCAGCTTGAGCAGGCGTTGCTTGAGGCTGGCCAGGTTGCTGTCGATTCGGGCCTTGGCGCCGGGTGCCAGGTGGCTCAGGTCGGCGGCCATGACATCGGCCATGCGCCCCAGGTTGTTGCTCGATTGCCACGGCTGGCTATTGAGACCATCGACAGTGCCTGGCTGCAGGGCCACGCCCGGCAAGCCGCCGTCTACCGGGCGGGCCGCGTCCACTTCGACGATGCGGATATTGCTGCGCCGGGCCACCGGGTACAGCGGGTCATCCGGCCACAGCGAACGCAGGCCGATGGCCGCGTCGGCGTCCAGTGCCAGGGTATGCAAGGCCGGCGCGCCACGCCCGGTAAAGTAGGCGGTCTGGCGCGAACCCGGCAAGTTGGCCGGTGCTGCGCGTTCAAGCTTGACCGGGGTGCCCTTGAGCAGGGCGTCGGCCAGCCCGTAGGTCACGGGCAAGGCCGCCAGGACCTTGACCGGTTTGGCGGACTGAGCTGCCACCGGCAGCGGTTTGGCCGTGTCGGCCGCCAGCAGCGGGGTGCTGATCAGGCAGGCGATGGCCAGGGCGAGGGGGCGTAAAACAGGGCGCATTATCCAAGATTCCCTTTCAGGCTGGGGACCGTGCCGCGCGCGATGGCGGCCAGGGCGAAGGCGATGCCGGCGACGAGGATGATCGCGGCGCCGGACGGGATGGGCAGGTCGAAAATGATCGGCAGCAGAATCCCGCACAGGGTGCTGACCGTGGCAATCACCACCGAGACCCAGAAGAACCCCTTGAGCGACTGGCTCAACAGGCGTGCGGCAGCGGCCGGAATCACCAGCAGCGCGCCGACCAGGATGGCGCCGATGACCTTGACCGCCGCCACCGTGATCAGGGTGACGAGGATCACGAACAGGTAGTCCAGGGTCTTCACCGCCACGCCACGCACGGCGGCCAATTGCGGGTTGAAACTGGCGAGCATGATGCGGTTGTACAGCGGCAACGCCAGGGCCATGACCAACGAGCCGACAACCGCCAGCACCAGCAGGTCATTGCCGTTGACGGTCAGGACCGAACCAAACAGCACGTTTTCCAGGATATGCACGTTGATCTTGCCCGCCAGGATCAGCAACAGGCTCGCGCCCAGGGCCAGGGACACCGAGAGGAACACGCCGATCAGTGTATCGGGGGCCAGGCCGGTGCGGTTGCGCAGGTAATTGAGCAGGATGCCGAACAACAGGCAGTAGCCGAACAGGCTGCCATAAGGCCCGGTGTAGGGTTCCCCCAGCAGAATGCCCACGGCCACGCCGGTCAGCGCAGCATGGCCGACGGCTTCGGAGAAAAACGCAAAGCGCTTGACCACCACCAGCGTGCCCAGGCCGCCCAGTACCGGGCCGATCAGCAGGCCGGCGAGCAAGGCATTGACCACAAACCCATAGGCCAGGGCCTCCGGCAGGTAGCCGGAAGAGGCCCAGCCCTGGACCATCAAGCGAAAGGCTTCGTAGCTCATTGGGCTGCGCTCCGTGGGTGAGTGGAAAACAGCGTGAGCAGGCGCTCCGGGGTCAGGGCTTGTTGCGGCGTGGCGTCGAACAGCACGCGGCGGTTCAGGCCGGTGACGCGATCCGCCAGGCGGCCCACGGCCTCCAGGTCGTGTTCGATCCACAGCACGGTGATCCCGGCCTGGCGCCAGTCGCCCAGCAGGCGCTCGAACACCTGGATCCCGGCTTCGTCGAGGGCCGACATCGGCTCATCGAGCACCAGCAGTTGCGGGGCCGGGATCAAGCCCTGGGCCAGCAGCACCCGCTGGCGCTCGCCGCCGGACAGCGCGCCCATGCGGCGCTTGCGTTTGTCTTGCATGCCCACGCGCGTCAGCGCCTCGCCAATCGCGCCGGCGTAATGCCGGGACAGGCCGAGAAAGGCCGGGCGCCGCTGGCACATGGCAGCCATAAAGTCATCGACGGTCATCGGCAGGCCACGGTCGAACTCCAGGGCCTGGGGCACATAGCCGATGGTGCCGGGAGTGTTCGGCCAGTGCAGGCTCAGTTGGCCCTGGTGCGGGGTCTGCCCCAGCAGGGTCTTGATCAGCGAGCTCTTGCCGCCGCCGTTGGGGCCGACCAGGGCGTGGATACTGCCCGGTCGCACCTGGAAGCTGACGTTATCGAGGATCGCGGTACGGCCCAGGGTCAGCGAGACGTTATCGAATTCAAGCGTCGGGCCGATGCTGGCCACGCTCAGGTGTTCAGCCGCCGTCATGCCCCCGACTCCTGGATGGCCCGGACCACGGTGTTGAGGTTGCCGGTCATTTCCACTTCGTACTTCTCGGCGCTGTACTCACCGTAGGAAATATGCGACAGCGGGTACAGCTTGACCCCCGACTCTCGCTGGATGGTATCGACGTAGGAGGACGGGAAGTCCATCTCCGAGAAGATCACTTTCACGTCCAGCTCGCGCAGTTGGTCGATGGTCTTCTTCAATTGGCTCGGGCTTGGCTCGATGCCATGGGCCGGTTCGACCACGGCGGTCACTTCCAGGCCAAACTCGCGCAACAGGTAGTCGTAGGCGGCGTGCACCGTGGCCACGCGCAGGTCGGCGTTGGGTGCGCGGGTGAGCTTGGCCAGGGCGTCGGCGCGCATCTGGCGCAGGCGCTTGCCGTAGGCGCGGGCGTTCTGGGTGTAGGCGCGGGCGTTGTCCGGGTCGAGCTTGCCCAGCTCCCGGGCGATGTTGTTGACCTGGGCAATGGAGGCGCTGATGGACAGGAAGGTGTGCGGGTTGACCACCTTGCCGGCGCCGCGGGCTGCATTGCCGGTGGCGGCCAGCAGCGGCACATTGGCGTTGGCCTCGATCACCGGGATGTCCGGGCGTTCGCTGGTGGCGATCATGCGGTCGGCAAAATCATCATGGCCGACGCCATTGAGCACGATCACGTCCAGGGTGCCAATGCGCTTGATATCTTCGGCGCGCGGTTCGTAGGCATGGGGGTTGAAGCCGGCCGGAATCAGCGGCACCACTTCGGCCTTGTCGCCGACGATATTCGCCACGTAGCTGTAGTAAGGGTGCAGGGTGATACCGATACGCAGGCGCTTGGCCGCCTCGGCATTGGCCAGGGGTGTCAGCAAGACGCTGAACAGGCCCACCAGCAGCAGGCGGAGCAAGGGAGATGACATAGACATGGGTAATCGATCTTCTCTCGGGGTCAGTGGCGATGCTGGCGGGTGACACCAGCGTCGAATTGCGCAACGACCTGCTGCCAGCCAGCGGCGATCAGCCCCTGGTCGCTCAGGTCGGTAGGGGCGGCCAGGTTGGCGCTGCGGTTGAGCCAGATATCCGGCTCGGCACCGTTCACGCGCATCAGCAGCGAACCGCTGGTGTCGTTGGCCTGGCTCAGGCCCAGGTACGCCGAAGGCGCCAGCAGCTGCCAGCGGTGCTCGCCACGGCTGACTGAGCTGGCGTCCTGGGCGAACGGCGCAAAGCCTTCTTCGGCCAGCTGCGCGGGTGTGGGCAGGGTGCTGTGTTCCTGCGCCAGCAGCTGGATTTCATCCAGGGTCACCCGCAGGTCGGCATAGATGCCTTGCTCGGCGGCGCTCAGGTCGCGGCGGGCGTCCAGTTGGTGGCTGGCCACGGCCTCGACGGCCTGGGTTTCGCCGTGCAGGGACACCACGGTGCCGGCGACGGCCAGGATGATCAGGCACAGCAGCAGGACGTAGAGGGTTTCGTGGCCGGCGCCGGCGGGCCGGACCACCTGGGTGCTGCCTGGGTTCATGCCGCTCATGGCGCCTGGATATCCGCTTGGTCGATCTCGACAACGTGGCCGGGACCGGCGTCAAACAGCACGTAGAACTCGCTGGCAGGTTTCTTGAAGGTCAACGTCGAGTCAGCCCCCAGCTTGCCGGGCACCAGGATGGTCTCGTCGTAGCCGATCACATCCAGGGTCACGCCGGGCGCGCCGCTGCCGTCGGAGAAGCCGCCGGTGCACTGGATCTGCTCGCCGGGGATTTCCTTGCATTCGCACATCGGGTTGTGGGCCAGGGCGTAGTTGCTCACACCCAGGCTGAGGATCAGCGCGGCGCAGGCGCGGGTCAGGCGCAGTACAGTCATGGTTTAACTCCTTGCTTGTTCAACCAGGCGACAGTGGCAGGCGAAGCCTGACTCAAGGGAATGGAGGCCTGTTGCATGCTGCCGTCCCAGCCTTCCATGGTGATCCACAGTTCGGCGTCGGGCGGGGTGCGTTCAGGGATCGGCAGCACGGCGCCCATGCGGTACGGGGTGCCGAAGAAAATCACCCCGGCGGCGCGTAGGCTGCGGGGCTTGCCGATGCGCAGGTAGGTGGCCTTGACCTGCTCGCCGCAGGTGGCGCACAGGGCGGCGTTGAAGGATTTCATCGGGCCGGCCGGATCGGGGCGCGGCGCTTCATTGCGCAACTCGGCGAGGGTGATGCTCCAGGGGCCGACCTGCACTTGGCCAACCTCGCGCTCACCCAGGCCGGCGTCGCCGCGAAACAGCGCGGCGTCGGCAAAGTACTTGGGCATAAAGCCCAGGGGCACCAGCAACAGCAGGATATTGATGTGGAAGCGCCACTTGAGCCAGAAGGCGCGCAGTGGCGAGGGCGCTTGAACAGTGGTGGCCTTGCTCATTATTTGCCCTCCGAGGTTTCAGCCTGCATGGCGCCGATGAGGTTGGCGGGCGCCGTGTTGCGCGGGGCCTTGGCGCTGCGCTTGAGAGCGTGCAGCGTGGCCAGGGCTGTGCGCTTGCTCCAGATCAACAGACCGCTGAGCACCATCATGCTCAGCAGCAGGCCGAAGAAGAACCACACCAGCTTGATCCAGATCCCGCCAAAGTCGCCGGTGTGCAGCGGGCGCATGGACTCGGTGACGAACTCCAGGCCCGAACGGTCGGACAGCAGGTGTGTGGCGGCGATTTCACCGTTGTAGGGGTTGATGTCGGCCGTCTGGTACATCAACGGGTACCAGCCGCGGCCGCCGACGCTCAAGTGGCTGTAGGCATTGCTTGGCAGGCCGACAAAGCTGACCTCGAACCCCGGGATACGCTGGGTGGCAATATTAATGGCATCGTCCAGGGGAATCATGGGCGCCGGTACGCCAGGGGCCGAGAGCGGCACCTTGTCCCGGGAGATCACCGGCACGATAGGCTGGCTGGAGAGGGTGATCTGGTTGTCCGCGAGAATCGCCTGGATCAAGAACCAGGTGCCGGTGATGGAAATCACCGCGATAAACCAGATCGACCAGATGCCGCTCAGGCGGTGGAAGTCCCCCCAAAAAATCCGCGCCCCATGCCTGAAGCGCAGGGTCGGCTTGAAGAAGCCTTTCCAGAACCGCTTGTACACCACCAGGCCCGTGACCAGCGACGCGAGCATCGGCAGCCCGAGGAGCGACACCAGGTACCAGCCCCAGCTGAAGCCATTGGTAAACGGCACCAGCCACCAGCCATGCAGGGCGCGGGTGAACTGGGGGAAGTTGAACGATGGGCTGATGCCCTGGATGCTCCCGGTGTACGGGTTGACGTAGACCGCCACGGAACGGCCGTCGGGGTAGCTGATGTCGACGGTGAGGGCAAAGTGCGACTCGTCTGGTGTGACGATGGCTTCGACAATGGCCGTGGGCTCGGCCTGCTTGATCGCGGCGAGGACCTGGTCGTAACTGAGCAGTTCGGCATCGTCCGATGGCTTGCTGGCGCGGATTTCCGGGTTGGCCAGCCAGACGATTTCCTGGCTGACCACCGCCAGGGTCCCGGTGACGCAGACGATCAGTACGAAGAACCAGATGGGCAATGCCAGCCAGCTGTGGACGAGAAACCAGAGTTTGGAGCGTGACTTCTTCGACATGTCTATGGGGGTCTTGATCGGAGGGGGGCAAGGAGGGCCCGGGAAAGGCCGGTCGTAGCTTTTGCTGACGCGACAGGCTGTATCTAAGTTAAGACGGATGAGAATCGCAAAACCCTAAGGCGCAAATGAAAGCAAATGTTTCAGTCGCGCGGAAACCCCCTGTCGGGGCTGGCTTGTCGAGGCGGCGCATCGCAGCGCCAATCGCCAACGACCGATAACGCGGGGTGCCTGGTACCCCGCGTGGTTCTCGGTTTTTTCGCCGGCAGGCCGGCTCCTCCAGATGATCGGGGGCTTACGCAAACGGCGCCTTGGCACGCTGGCGAATCTGTTCCTCGGTCAACTCCTCTATATGGGTGGCGAGGAACCAGACATGCCCGAACGGATCCTTCAGCGTCCCGGAGCGGTCGCCGTAGAACTGATTCTTGGGTTCGGAAATTACGCTGCCGCCTGCCGCGATCGCCTGTTTGTACTGCGCATCGACGTCCTTTACATACAGATGCAGGCCAACGCTGGTGGGGTGCGCTCCAGGGCTGCCGAAGGCCATTTCGTCACAGGGCGAGGCCAGCATGATCGGTGAATCGCCAATGCGCAGTTCGGCGTGGCCGACCTTGCCGTCTGGCATGTCCAGGCGCATGAAAACGGTGGCATCGAAGGCTTTTTGGTAAAACTCGATGGCTTGCGCGGCCTGGTCGATACCCAGGTAGGGCGTGATGCTGTGATAGCCCTCGGGGATGGGGTTGACGCTCATTTCGCTCTCCTTGAAGGTTGCCAGTGGGCCGGTTTTCCCGGTTTTTTCACTATAGGCCAGGTCTTTCGTGGCCTCTGGGCAACCGACGACTGTCCTGTCACTGCCTATTGAAGCTTGACCTCAACTTGACTAGAGGTTTTACCCTGCGTGGCATCGAATCGCACGATTGCACTTACAGTTAAAGGGGATGAGTCATGCAGGCATCAGTGAAAAGCCATGGTTTTACCCAGCTGATCGAGTTTCAGATCGAGCCGCGGCAGCAATCTGCGCTGGTGCTGGCGCTGTCTGAGCAGGCCGAGCGCCTGGCCCAAGGCCATGAGGGGTTTCTGAGTGCCAGTGTGCAGGTCAGTGAGGATGGACAGCGGGTGCTCACCTACCTGCAATGGCAGACCCGCGCCGATGGCGATACGGCGTTCCTGCGCCTGGAGCGCGCGGGCGAGGACTTCTGGCGATTGATTCGCGCCCACCAGGCCACGGCCGTGACCTTCGGTTCATTCCAGGTGCTGCGCAGTATCGAGCGCAGCGTCGACAATGCATTGATGTGCAACCTATATCGATAGATGCAGCATGCGTTCGCCTTGCAGGTTTTGCCCGGGGCGGCGCTTGTTGACCGCCAGTTCGCCGATCTTGATCAGGCGCGTGCGCGTGATATTGCGGCTCAGGCCCAGCAGGTTGGCGGTGTGGACCTGGTTGTAGTGGCTGAAGCGGTAGGCGGCGCGTAGCAAGGCGTCCTCGACTTTCTCATGCAGGGCGCCGGCCTGTTCGTCGAACAGCTTCTGGAAGGCGCGCTCCAACAGGGCTTCGGCACTGTGGTCGAGGCCGTGCTGGCTATCGTCCTGGCGTTCGATGCGCAGGTTCGACAGGCGCAAGTCATCGCGTTCGATCACGCCATTGCGGCAAATCAGCAAGGTGTGATGAATGACGTTTTCCAGTTCACGGATATTGCCCGGCCAGCTGTAGCCCTTGAGCTTGTGCTCGGCTGCGGGGCTGAGGGTGACGGGGCCGTAGCCCAGGCGCTGGCTGTAGGTGTCGATAAAGTGCCGGGTCAGGGGCAGGATATCGCCGGGGCGCTCGCGCAGGGGGGTCAGTTCCAGGCTGACCACGTCCAGGCGGTAGTACAGGTCCTCGCGAAAATGCCCGGCGTTGATGGCTTTTTCCAGTTGTACATTGGTCGCCGCCAGCACCCGCACATCGATGGGAATACTCTTGCGCGAGCCCAGGCGCACCACTTCGCGCTCTTGCAGGACACGCAGCAGCTTGACCTGGATGGCCATGGGCAGGTCACCGATCTCATCGAGGAACAGCGTGCCGCCGTCGGCCTCTTCAAACCAGCCGGCCTTGGCGCCGAGGGCACCGGTGAACGCACCTTTTTCATGGCCGAACAGCTCCGCTTCCACCAGGGATTCGGAAAACGCCCCGCAGTTAACCGCCACGAAGGGCCGCTTGCGCCGGGCGCTGAGGCTATGGATATGGCGGGCCACCAGCTCTTTGCCGGTGCCGGTTTCGCCGATGATCAGCACGCTGGCTTCGCTGGGCGCCACTTGCTGCAGATGCGTGAGCAGGGCCTGGGACTTCGGGTCTTCAAAGACTTGCGCGGTGGCGCGAATCGACGTGGCGAGGGCGGGCGAGGGCGGTAGGGTCAAAAGCTGCATGGGCATCTCTAGGCAGGGTGGGCTGGCGTGCCTGGTATCAGCGTTCAGGCAGGACATCGTTGGCAATCATTTCGTCGAGCGGCCCGCTGAGGTTGGTGATGCCGCGTCCGGCCAGGCTGGCAACAGTGGCGGCGTCGGAGAACCGTTATAGAACGTCTTTTTTATTCCGTAAACGAACGTATTTCTATATTTATAGATCTATAGAGAATATAAAGGATTGGCTGATAGCGACTATCAAAGAGGATGATTTTTCCCTGGGAAGGGGCGGGAGTAGCCTGTGTTCATTGCCCTAACGCCCCATTCGCAGGACCTTCGCCATGAACCGTTTACTGTCTGTTGCCTTGTTGTTGGCCGCCTCTTTCCTTGCCGGTTGTGCCACCCATCCGGCGCCTGAATTGCGCCCGTACTCTGCCGAGGAAACCAGGCAATTGGCGATGGAGGCGCTCAACCGCCGGGGGTTGTCGTTTGACGACTATCAACAGCAGAAAGCCAAGCTGGCTGCCCAGCCACAGAAGCCTTTTGGGTTTGATCGCCAGGGTGAAATGAACGCCGAGCGCAACGTGACGTTGCCTGGCCGTCCCAGCTAAAGACACTGGCAGTGGTCCCAGGGCCCGAGGTTCCGAGCAGGAACTTCGGGCTTTTTGTTTTCCATCCTTTTCATCGAGCCTGTTAAGCTCGATTTCAGGAGCGTTCCTACGCACTTTAAATTCTTTAACGGCATCCGATCGGGTTAACCTGACGATCTCTGTACTGATCGCTGCCCCTGGGACGCTGATCTCGGGAACATGCTCTGCGGGTCTTTAATGTCATGAATAAACGTCCTTTGTATTTCGACTACGCCGCCACCACACCGGTGGATGAGCGGGTCATCCAGGTTATGGTCGAGTGCCTGGGTTTCAACGCCAATTTCGGTAACCCTGCGTCCAGCTCCCATGCGTTTGGCCAACAGGCCCGGCAAACGGTCGAGCAGGCGCGCCGGCAGGTGGCGCAGTTGGTCGGCGCCGAGGCCGAGCAGATCGTCTGGACCTCGGGCGCCACCGAATCCAACAACCTTGCGCTCAAGGGCGTGGCCCAGGCGCGGGGTGTGGCCGGTGGCCATATCATTACCAGCCAGATCGAACACAAGGCGACGCTGGACACTGCGCGCCAATTGCAGGACGCCGGGGTTGCGGTGACCTACCTGGTGCCGGACGCCGACGGCCTGATCAGCGTCGAGGCGGTCAGCCAGGCGCTGCGTGAAGACACGTTCCTGGTGTCGCTGATGCTGGTCAACAATGAGCTGGGTACGCTCAACGACATCCCGGCCATTGGCGCGCGGGTGCGTGAGCATGGCGCGCTGCTGCATGTGGACGCGGCGCAAGGGGCGGGTAAGGTCAAGATCGACCTGGCGCGCTGGCCGGTCGACCTGATGTCGTTTTCTGCGCA
Organism: Pseudomonas sp. GW821-FHT01D09; assembly: GCF_059422465.1. Taxonomy (NCBI): domain Bacteria; kingdom Pseudomonadati; phylum Pseudomonadota; class Gammaproteobacteria; order Pseudomonadales; family Pseudomonadaceae; genus Pseudomonas; species Pseudomonas sp. GW821-FHT01D09. The sequence goes on along the minus strand of NZ_JBWKWY010000056.1, from coordinate 6,016 downwards.
CAAGTTGTATGGCCCCAAAGGTATCGGTGCGCTGTATGTCGGGCCGCGGGCGCAGCAGAACGTCACGGCGCAGATCCACGGCGGCGGCCATGAAGGCGGGCTGCGCTCGGGCACCCTGGCCACCCACCAGATCGCTGGTATGGGCAGCGCCTTCGCGTTGGCTGCGCAATTTTTTGCCGAAGAGTCGGCGGGCATTGTCGCCCTGCGCCAGCGTTTGCTTGAGCCATTGCTGAGCCTCCCCGGCGTGCGCCTGAACGGCAGCGCCACCCAGCGGATCCCCCACACCTTGAGCCTGACCTTCGGCGAAGGTGAGTTCAATTCGGCGGCCTTGAGCGCCGGGATCGCTTTTTCGGCGACCTCGGCCTGCAATTCGGCAAGCAATGCACCGTCCCATGTGCTGCTTGCCCTGGGGCACGATCCACGCAGCGCCGGTCGCACGATTCGCCTGAGCCTGGGGCGGTTTACCACCGAACGGGATATCGATCAGGCGGTGCAGTTGATCAAGGCCGCACTGGCCAGCGCCCCGGCTTTTTGGGCGGTTTGAAACCTATAACAATTATCAGTGGTTAGCAGGAGACAAGATGAGTACGCAGCCTTTGACCCATGGAACGGTTCCCCAGCGCCTGGCGCGCACCCGCGAGCTGATGAAACGGGAGGGTATCGATGCCCTGCTGGTGCCATCGGCCGACCCGCATCTGTCCGAATACTTGCCGGGCTACTGGCAGGGGCGGCAGTGGTTGTCGGGGTTTCATGGGTCGGTAGGCACGCTGATTGTCACGCCTGATTTTGCCGGCGTCTGGGCTGACAGCCGTTACTGGGAGCAGGCGACCAAGGAACTCAACGGCAGCGGCATCGAGTTGGTGAAGCTGCAACCGGGGCAGCCCGGCCCGCTGGAGTGGTTGGGCGAACAGACCCCGGAAGGCGGGGTCGTGGCGGTGGATGGTGCGGTGATGGCTGTTGCGTCCGCCCGTACCCTGGGCGGCAAGCTGGCTGAGCGGGGCGCGCGCCTGCGGACCGATATCGATCTGTTGAACGAGGTCTGGACCGACCGTCCGGCACTGCCCAACCAGCCGATCTACCAGCACCTGCCGCCCCAGGCCACGCTCAGCCGAGGCGAAAAGCTCGCGGCATTGCGTGCCAGCCTCAAGGAAAAGGGCGCGGATTGGCATTTCATTGCCACCCTGGATGACATTGCCTGGCTGTTCAACCTGCGCGGTGCCGATGTTTCGTTCAACCCGGTGTTTGTCTCGTTCGCCCTGATCAACCCGCAGCAGGCCACGCTGTTTGTGGCCCTTGGCAAGGTCGATGCCCAGTTGCGTGCGGTGCTGGAGCAGGACGGCGTGACGCTGCGTGACTACAGTGACGTGGCGGCGGCCCTGGCTGAGGTGCCGGAGGGGGCCAGCCTGCAGATCGATCCGGCGCGGGTGACGGCAGGCTTGCTGGATAACCTGGCCAGTGGCGTCAAGCGGGTGGAAGGGCTCAACCCGACCACGCTGGCCAAGTCCCGTAAAAGCCTGGCGGATGCCGAGCATATCCGGCGGGCGATGGAGCAGGACGGCGCGGCCTTGTGCGAGTTTTTCGCCTGGCTGGACTCGGCCCTGGGCCGGGAGCGCATCACCGAGCTGACAATTGATGAACACCTGACGGCCGCCCGCACCCGGCGCCCGGATTACGTGTCGTTGAGCTTCAACACCATCGCCGCTTTCAATGCCAATGGGGCGATGCCGCATTACCACGCCACTGAAGAAGAACACGCGGTGATCGAAGGTGATGGCTTGCTGCTGATCGATTCGGGCGGCCAGTACCTGGGCGGTACCACTGATATCACACGGATGGTGCCCATCGGCACGCCGAGCGAGGAGCAAAAGCGCGATTGCACGCGTGTGCTCAAGGGCGTGATTGCCCTGTCGCGCGCGCAATTTCCCAAGGGCATCCTCTCGCCCTTGCTGGACGCCATCGCCCGTGCGCCGATCTGGGCCGAAGGCGTGGATTACGGCCATGGTACCGGGCATGGCGTGGGCTACTTCCTCAATGTCCATGAAGGCCCGCAGGTGATTGCCTACCAGGCTGCGGCCGCGCCGCAAACGGCGATGCAGCCGGGCATGATCACCTCCATTGAGCCGGGGACCTACCGCCCGGGGCGTTGGGGGGTGCGGATCGAGAACCTGGTGTTGAACCGCGAGGCGGGCAAGACCGAGTTCGGTGAGTTCCTCGCGTTCGAGACCCTGACCCTGTGCCCGATCGATACCCGTTGCCTGGTGCCATCGTTGCTGACGACCGAGGAGCGGCAGTGGTTCAACGACTACCATGACGAGGTGCGTCAACGCTTGAGCCCGTTGCTCAGTGGCGCGGCGCTGGAGTGGTTGCAGCTGCGCACGGCCGCGATATAAGGCCCGGCCGCTCGCAGGTGTAGGCCTGCGAGCGGCTTGCCGGCTTTAACTCAAGGCTTCGCGGACAAAGTCCAGGCGATCCTGGCCAAAGAACAGTTGTTGGCCGACAAACAGGCTAGGCGCCCCAAACACGCCACGGGCAATCGCCTCTTCGGTTTTGTGCTTGAGGGCGTTCTTGACGTCCTCATCCTGGGCCAACTCCAGCACTTGGGCAGGGTCGAAGCCGTGTTCCGCCAGGACCGCTGCTACGACTACCGGATCACCCAGGTTGCGCCCCTCCACCCAGAGTGCCTGGAACAGGCAGTCGATGAACGGGATAAAACGCTCTGGCTGGCGTAGTTGAATGCCGGTGACGGCGCGCATCAGTGTCAGGGTATTGATGGGGAAGTGCGGGTTGAACATGAGGGGGACAGCGTAACGCTTGGCGTAGCGTGCCAGGTCTTGCAGCATGTAGCGACCCTTGGCCGGGATAGTGATGGGCGAGGCATTGCCGGTGGCCTTGAAGATGCCGCCCAGGAGGATGGGCTGATACACCAGCTGGCTGCCGGTTTCGGCACAGATTCCAGGCAGTTGGGTATAGGCCAGGTAAGTGGTGGGGCTGCCGAGATCGAAGAAGAATTCCAGGGTTTTACTCATGTCGGGTGCTCGCGGCTTATTGTTATGGGGGGCTTACCAGGTTTCGCTCCAGGGGCGCAGGTCCAGCTCGAAGGTCCAGGCGTCCCGTGGCTGGCTGTGCAGGTGCCAATAGTTGTCGGCAATATGCTCGGGATCAAGGATGCCATCCTGGTCCTTGAGCGCGTACTTGGTTGGGAAGTTGTCGCGGATAAAGTCCGTGTCGATGGCGCCATCCACCACCACATGGGCCACATGAATGTTCATCGGGCCCAGTTCGCGGGCCATGCTTTGAGCCAGGGCGCGAATGCCATGCTTGGCCCCGGCGAAGGCGGCAAATCCAGCCGCACCCCGCAAGCCTGCGGTGGCACCGGTAAACAGGATAGTCCCGCGCTTGCGGGTCACCATGCGCTTGGCCACTTCCCGGGCATTCAGGAAACCCGAGAAACAGGCCATCTCCCAGATCTTGAAATATTTGCGCGCGGTTTCTTCGAGGATGCTGCACGGCACGTTGGCGCCGATGTTAAACACCAATGCCTCGATCGGACCCAACTCGCTCTCGATCTGCTCGATCAACGCGATGACCTGATCTTCCTTGCGCGCATCGCAGGCAAAGCCGTGGGCCTCGCCGCCAGCGGCCTGGATACTCTCCACCAGGGGTTGCAACTTGTCGGCACTGCGGCGGGTGACGCAGGCCACATAACCCTCGCGGGCAAAGCGCTTGGCGATTGCACCGCCTGTAGCGTCACCTGCACCGACGACCAGGACGATTTTCTTGTTTTCAGCCATGGGGGAGCCCTTTAGTAAACGATCGTTAACTAAACGTACGTTATGCTACGATCTGGCAAGCGTCAAGGTTGTGTATTTTCGGGGGAGTCGATGCGCTATTCGGTCAGTCACAAACAGCAAACCAGAGATAAGCTTTTACAGAGCAGCGCGGCCCTGGCCAAGAAAGAAGGGTTTGCCAGTGTGGGCGTGGACGGCTTGATGAAAGCGATTGGCTTGAGTGGGGGGGCGTTCTATAGCCACTTTTCTTCCAAGGACGCGCTGTTCAGTGCAATTGTCGAGCGTGAGTTGAGCCAGAGCCTTGAGCGTTTGGGGGAAGGGGAGCAGCAGAGCCGCGAGCGCCTGGAGCGGTGCCTGAAGATCTATTTGAGCATGGCCCATGTGGAGCAAGTGCAAGACGGGTGTGCATTGCCCAGCATGGGGGCGGATATTGCGCGCGCTGATATAGCCGTACGCCAGCAGGCGCAGGCGTGGATTTGTCGGCTGCAGGCCAACTGGGCACGGACGTTGGAGAGTGACAGCCTGGCCTGGGCGATTTTGTCCCAGTGTGTGGGGGCGCTGGTGGTGGCCAGGATGCTGGTTGACCCGCAGATTCAGGCACGGGTGATCTCATCGAGCTATGAAGTGCTCAGCCAGAGCATCACCCGGCAATGACCCTCTACTTGCAGAGCACGATCATGCTCCGGCTGGTATAGCCGGCAGGGTTGAGGCCGAAGGGGTAGTCGCCCGGCTCTTCGGTGTTGTCACCGGACTTGGCGATGACCCGGTAGCCCTTCTTGCCGCACGAGTTGGCTGCGCTGGTGTAGCACTGGTCCCAGGAGGAGGACAGGCCAGAGCAGTTGATATGCAGTCCTTTCTTTCCGCGTTTGACTTCTGTCTTGGTGGTCGCGGCACACCCTGCAAGGGCGACCACGACAAGCATTATCACAATTCGCTTCATTACCATCCTTAATAGCCGCGCCGTTGGAAGGTCCGATGCTGGCTTTGCTCGCTCTCAAGTGTAGCGTTCGTGGATGTCCGTATTCAAAAATCTCCATGACTGACACTGAGTTACAGTCTAAACATGGCCTAATTGAGCGGCAAATGCCAGGGCTTCGTTAAATCCTGACTCAATCTGCCGCGACGATGGGTTTCGACTGGCTGCGCATGGTCAGCGTCGCACCCACGGAGGCCAGGATAATGCAGGCGATAGCCAGCCATTGCGCCAGGGACAGGTATTCCTGGAGGAAAAACAACCCGGAAAGCGCGCCGAATGCAGGCTCGATACTCATCAGGGTGCCGAAGGTGCGCGCAGGCAGTCGGGTCAGGGCGACCATCTCCAGGGTATAGGGCAGGGCGGTGGAAAGAATCGCCACGCCGATGGCGATTGGAATCAGCGCGGGGGTCAGCAGTGCGCTACCGGCGTGGACGATGCCGATAGGCGCAACGAACAGCGCAGCGATCATCACGCCGAGGGCGGCTGTCTGGACGCCATTGTCCGCCCCCGCCTTTTGCCCGAACAGAATATAGAGGGCCCAGCAGATCCCCGCGCCCAGCGCGTAGGCGGCGCCGGTCAGGTCAATGCCCTGGCTGGCTTCACCAACCGGTATTAATAGCAGCAGGCCTACGACCGCCAAGGCTATCCACAGAAAGTCGACGGCGCGGCGGGAAGCATAGATGGCAACCGCCAGTGGGCCGGTGAATTCCAGGGCCACTGCGATGCCCAGGGGCACGGTGCGCAATGACATATAGAAGAGGAAGTTCATGCCGCCCAGCGCCATCCCGTACACGATGACGGTGCGCAGTGACTTGGCGGTGAGTTTGGCGCGCCAGGGGCGAAGCAACAGCAGCATGATGATGCTGGCAAAAACCAGGCGCAGCGTGGTGGTGCCTTGGGCGCCAACAATCGGGAACATGCTTTTGGCCAGCGAGGCGCCCGACTGGATCGAGGCCATGGCAATCAGCAGCAGGCCGACAGGGAAAAGCGCCGAGCTCAGGCTGCGGGATGAGGTGGTCATTGGGGTGTTCGTCCAGGGTCATATAGAGGCAGAAGGCACTATGATGATCAACTGCTAGCCATTGAGCAATATATTGCTCAATGGCTTGGCTCTTCTATATAGAAGGGTGGGGTTTTGAGGGTTATTGGGCTCTTCGATAGAAAAATGAAATTAAGGGTTGACGGCAGATCCTGGAAGTCTATAATTCGCCCCACTTCCGGCGCAGTCGAAACGGAAAACTCCTTGGTAAAC
>NZ_JBWKWY010000055.1:0-16894 GCF_059422465.1 Pseudomonas sp. GW821-FHT01D09 | reverse complement strand
ACCCTGACCGCGCCAAGCGCCGTCAACGAAGGTGGCAAGATCACCTACACCGCCACCTTGAGCAACAAGGCTGACACCGACGTCACCCTGACACTCGACAACAAACAAACCATCACCATCAAGGCCGGTGAAACCATCGGTACCGTGACGGTGGATGCCCCTGGCGATGACGTATTCATCGACAAGAGCACGCAAACCGTCAAGATCACTGACACCGCCGGTGGCAACTTCGAGAAACTCGTAGTGGCTGGCAATGGCGCAACCACCACCATCAACGACACCATCGACGATGTGAAAGTTGTGCTGACGGCCACCACCACCAGCGTCGCCGAAGGCGGCCAGATCGTCTACACCGCCAGCCTGGTGGACAAGAACGGAGCGGCCGTGACCAACGTCGGCTCCGACCTGGTGGTCAAGCTGGACAACGGCTTGAGCATTACCATCGGCAATGGCAAGACCAGCAGTACTGCCAACTTCACCGCGCCGAATGACTTCTATGTGGGCGCCAAGGATATTTCCGCCAAGATCACCAACGTGGTCAGCGGTGGCGACAAGTATGAAAACCTGATCGTGGTCGGCACGCCAGTGGTCACCAAGGTGACGGACGTGACGAACAACACCGTGATCAGTATCGCGGGCGATGCCTCGGTGACCGAAGGCCAGACCGCTCACTACACGTTGAACCTGACCCAACCGGCGGACACTGAAGTCACGGTGACCCTCTCGTATAAAGGCGTGGCCCAGGACGGTTCCGACTTCAACGGTGTGTACACCGTGAAGATTCCGGCCGGCCAAAGCAGCGCGACGTTCGATATCAAGACCCTCGACGACAAGCTGACCGAGCCTACGGAGAAGTTCGAGATCAGCATCTCGGGCACTTCCGGCGGCAACTTCGAGAACCTGGTGATCAGCCCTACCAACGGTAAAGTCGAAACGTCGATTATCGATAACGATGCGCCACCGGCCATCGACCTGGATGCCAACAACTCCAGCGGCGCCACCGGGAACGACTTCAAGACCACGTTCACCGAAGGCGGCACTGGCGTGTCGATTGCTGACACGGACATCAAGATCACCGACCCGGACAGCACCCAACTGACTGGCGCCACGGTGGTGCTGACCAATACTCAGCCGAACGACTCGCTGAGCTATACCAAAGTCCCCGGCATCAACGTGACCTCGGCCACGGACCCTGCTACCGGCAAGATCACCCTGACCCTCACCGGTACGGCGTCGCTGGCTGACTACATGCAGCAGATCAAGAACATCACGTTCAACAACAGCAGCGACGACCCGAGCACCACGCCACGGACCATTACCGTGACCGTGACCGACGGCGGTAACTACTCGAACGTGGCAACCACCACGGTCAACGTGGTGGCAGTCAACGACGCGCCGGTTGCCACTGGCAGTGCCATCACCGGCACCGAAGACACGTCGCTGAAGCTGACCTGGGCCAATTTCGGGGTCAGCGATGTGGATTCCCCGCAGGCCAGCCTCGGGGTGAAAATCACCGAACTGCCAGTGGCCGGCAAGCTGCAGTACCTGGCAGCAGACGGCACCACCTGGACCAACGTGACCGCCGGCCAGACCTTCACCAAGGCGCAGATCGACGGCGGCCAACTGCGTTTCACGCCAAATGCCAACGAATCCGGGGCCGACGGCTACGGCGGCACAGGCGTGGGCAACAAGCAGGCGGACTACGCACAGTTCAAGTTCCAGCCAACCGATGGCAAGGACCTGGGCACCAGCACCACCGTTAAAGTCGACATCACCCCGGTTGCGGATGCACCAACCTTGAGCGTTGCCGACAACAACATCGCCTCGGTCGGCCTGACCAAGCAGAGCTGGAACAGCATTGCCAACCTGGGTACCAACGGCAATGGCGCTTCGCCGACCGTGTTGAAAAATGCGATCGACAAAGCGGGCACGCCAAACAACACGACGATTGCCACCGACGTCGCATCGACTGCTGACGTACCGGGCGGCGCGGGGTCGAAGACCTCCGGCCTGATCTACCTGGAAGCGGGCAAGACCTATACCTTCAGCGGCTATGGCGATGACAGCATCCTGATCAACGTCGGTGGCAAAGACGTGGCCAGCGGCACCTGGGGCTCGAACTCCGGCCAGTTCAGCGGCACTTACACGCCGACCAGCAATGGCTACTACAGCATTGATATCTACCATGCCAACCAGGCGGGTGCTGGCAGCTATGACGTCAACCTGTCGGTCAACGGTGGTGCGACCACGAACCTGAGCAACACCAATATCCCGATCTACACCGGGGTCAATGACCTGATCAACGCCGGGGCCCAGGTGTCTGACCTGCACGGCACCAATGGCCAGGGCTACTACGACGCGTACAAGCTCAATGAAGGGCTGGAAAACGGCACCGTCAAGCTGAGCAAAGTCACCACCGGCCTGACCGATACCGACGGTTCGGAAACCCTGAGCGTGAAGATCGGCAGCATCCCGGTGGGCGCAGTGCTCAGCGACGGTGCCGGGCATACCTTCACGGCAACCCAGGGCCAGACCGAAGTGGACGTCACCGGCTGGAACCTCAACAACCTGAGCCTCAAGCCACTGCCTTACACCAGCGGCCAGTACAACCTGACCGTGACCTCGACCTCCACCGAAAGCCTCGGCGGCTCGGCCCAAACCGTTGCCCAATTGCCGGTCAAGGTATACCCGGCCACCTATAGCGGGACCACGGCGACTTCCGGCGATGACAATGTGGCCGGTACCAGTGGCAACGACATCATCGTGGCCGACGTTTCGGGCCTGAACGTGATCCAGGGCAAGAACTACAATATCGCGTTCATGATCGATACGTCGGGCAGTATGGGGCCGGACTCGGTGGCGACGGCGAAAGCCTCGTTGACCACCGTGTTCAACTCGCTGAAAGACAGCATTGGCTCCAGCACATCTGGCACCGTGAATATCTTCCTGGCGGACTTCGATACCCAAGTCAACCAGACCGTTACGGTCAACCTGAAAGACCCAGGTGCACTGGCTGCCCTGCAGAAAGTCCTGGACTCGATGGTGTCTGGCGGCGGGACTAACTATGAAGACGTGTTCAAGGCTGCGGCCAACTTCTTCAAAAGTGCCCAGGCGACCAGCAATACGGGCGCAATCAACACGACGTACTTCATCACCGACGGTGAGCCGACGTACTACCAGCGCAATGAGCAGACCAATCCGAACTTGTACAGCAACGTCAAGCTGGACGATGTTGTCACCATGAGCAACTACACCCTGGGTACCGCCACCCAGATCAACATCGATTCGACTCACCTCCTTGACATCAATGCTGTGGGGAAGACAACCCTCTGGACCTATAACGGGTGGAACTGGACGCCGTCAAACCTGGGCACTATCCATGCCCAAGGGGATGGCACCTTTGAGCTGTCAGCCCTTGGCGCCGACGGTACAGCGGCAAGCGCCATCGACCCTACGCTCATCAGCAACTCCCAGAATGCGTTTGCACTGCTCAAGGGCCTGTCCACCGGTGGCGTAGAAGCCATCGGCCTCAACAGCGGGGTCAGCCTGAATCAGTTGGCACCGTACGACAGCGACGGCAAGCCACAAAGCAACATCGATCCGAAGGACCTGGCCAACGCCATCCTCGGTCACAGCGAGGCCACCCTGCCGGGTGCCGACCGTGTCGATGGGGGTGACGGCAACGACATCCTGTTTGGCGACCTGGTGAGCTTCCCGGGCATTACCGGCGAGGGCTACAACGCTATCCAGTCCTACGTGGCAGGGAAAAACGGCGTGGCGGTTGCTGCTGTCACCGGCCAGGATGTGCACAAGTACATCACCGAGCATTACAACGAGTTCAACACTTCGGGTGCCAAGGACGGTAATGACACCCTGCTGGGTGGCTCGGGTGATGACATCCTGTTCGGCCAGGGCGGCAACGACTACCTGGACGGTGGCAAGGGCAACGACATCCTGTTGGGCGGGACCGGCAACGACACGCTGATCGGCGGCCAGGGCAATGACATCCTGATCGGCGGCACCGGTGCCGATACCTTCATCTGGAGATCCGGTGACGTCGGCAACGATGTGATCAAGGACTTCAAGGCCTCGGAAGGCGACCGGATCGACCTGCGCGACCTGCTCAAGGGCGAAACCGACAGCACCATCGACAACTTCCTGAAGTTGACCACGGTGGATAACGTGACCACGCTGCAGATCAGCTCCGAAGGCAAGCTCAACGCCGCCGGCGGCCTGGCCAACGCGGATGTGACGATCAAGCTCGAAGGCAACAACTGGTCCGGCCAGACGATCAATTCGTTGATCAGTGGTGCTGACCCGACCATCAAGATCGATCACACCTAATGCACCCATGACCCGGCCGCCTCTTGAGGCGGCCGATTCATTTGCGGCCACCGTTCACTGGCATGGGGCAACGATTGCACGGCATACTCATGCCCAATCGCACGCCGTTGGCCTATGCTGCTGACAGGCTGTCGTCAGTTCTGCTCATGAGGGATGTTCAATGTTCTACGTGCAACGTGATGCACAGGGTGAGCTGATTCGCGCCGAAGCGGTCGCCTTCGCCGAATCGACGGGCACCCTGCCAGCGGATCACCATGAGATCCAGGCCTGGTTCGCCAATGAAGAAGCCGAGCTGAGCCTCAAGCAGCTCAAGCACAGTGACGCGGAGATGATCCGGGTGCTGGAAGACTTGATTCAGGTGCTGATCCAGAAAGGCGTGATCAACCTGACGGACTTGCCGGTCGCCGCGCAAGCCAAGCTCAAGGACCGTAGCAACGCCCGGGAATCACTGGGTGGCCTGAGCCACCTGATCAATGATGATGAGACCGGCCTGATCTGAGGCCGGCCTGCGGCCTCAACGCCAGGGCGCCGGTTCGCCAAACAGCTGGCCCTGCACACCGAAGATCCCCATCTCGCGAATCACCTGCAACTCACCCTCGGTTTCGACCCGCTCGGCAATCAGCGGCAAGTCGATGCTGTGGGCTGCGCGCTGGATGGCTTCGATAAACAGGCGCTTGTCGCTTTCCTGGTCGATATCGCGGATATAGCTACCATCGATCTTCAGGTAGGCCAGGCCCAGGCGCGCCAGGTTGCCGATCATGCTGAAGCGCCCGCCAAAGCGTTGCAGGCTGAGGGAGAAGTGCAGCTCCCGCAGGCGCCGGGTCAACTGCTCCAACATGGCCTGCTCGGGCAATTGCTCTTCACCGATTTCCAGGGTTAGGCGCGGGCCCAGGTTGGCATGTTGGCGTAGCAGCTCGAACACGCGATTCAGGGCTTGCGGGTCGGCCAGCGTGGCCGCAGACAGGTTCAGGGCCAGCGAATGCTTGTGGCTGGCCATCTGTTGCAGCACCAGCTCCAGCATCAACCGGTCCAGGCGTGCCGTCCAGCCGAACCGCTCAAGCCAGGGCAGGAAACGTCCGGCCGGGATCGTATGGCCCTGGTCGTCAACCAAGCGCGAGAGCACTTTGTAATGCAGGATCCGTTGCGGATCCTGGCTGGCCACCACCGGCTGGAAGTACAGCTCGAAACGCTGTTGGGTCAGTGCCTGGTCCAACAGGGAGTGCCAGGCGTGGTGATCGTCGCCGACACTGGCCGCGGCACTGTGATCCAGGCAGACCCAGCTGACATCGCCCAGGGTTTCGGCCTGGGCCAGCGCCTGGTCGGCCAGGGTCAGCAGGGCTTGCGGCGAATCACCGTGGCTGAACGGCGCCAAACCGATACAGGCGACCGGCGACACGTCACTGGCGCCGGTGGCTTGCAGGCTTTGCAGGGTACTTTCCAGGTTCTGCGCTAGCTGCAACGCCTCTTCACGCATCAACCCCGGCGCCAGCACGGCAAATTCGCCGCCGCGGATACGGGTGACCAGGTTGTGGGTTTCCGGGTACGGCTCACACTGGCGCAGCAGTTGCTCACCAACCGCCTGTAGCAGCTGGTCGGTACGCTGGCCGCCGAGGCGCTGGTTGAGGCCCGCCAGGTCCTTGACCCGCAGCACCAGCAAGTAGCCTGAACTGGTCTCTTCGGGGTTGCTGACCCGCGCATTGAGTTGCATCTCGAAGTAACGACGGTTGGCCAGGCCGGTGAGGTTGTCCTGATAGGACTCCACCCGCAGCTTTTCGCTGCGCTCGGCCTGTTCCTGGAACAGTGCCTTGAGCTTTTCCACCATCTGGTTCATCGCCTGCACCACGCGGCGCAGTTCCGGGGTGCGCGGCAGATCCGGCAGGCTCAGGAACTCGCGGCGGGCAATGGCGTGGGACTGCTTGACCATGTAGTCCAAAGGCTTGAGTTGCCGGCGCAGCAACAGCGCGCCCAGCACCGCACTCACCGCGCCGCACAACAGCAGCCAGCCCAGGCTGCCCAGGGCGCTCTGCCACAGCTTGGCCAGGGCGAACATCGGATGGCTGACCACCTCGACCCGCGCCGCCTGTTCCCAGCCACGGCTGACCAGGGCATCGCCACCGGCCGGCTCCAGGCCGATCAGCTTGACGAACCAGTTGGGCACGCCATTGTGGTCGGGGATACCGCTGCGCTCGACGATGACCTGGTCATTGGTCACATCGACCACGCGGATGCTTGCGTAGTAACCGCTGTCGAAGATCGAGCTGACCAGCAGCTCGACCATCGCCGGGTCGTCGATATTGGGTGTCAGGGACAGCGCCAGGGCGGTCGCCGCGTCCTGCGCATGGGAGCGCAGTTGGTTCACGTATTGGGCGCGCGAGCTTTCCAGGCTGACCATGAAGCTGCCGCTGAAGGCGACCACCAGGAACAGACAGATAGCGATCAACAGCTGTTTGAACAGTGACATCTGAACAGTTACTCCTAGTTGGCCGACTCGGCAGGGAAGCCTTCCGCACGCATTTTTTTCAACACATCCTGCCAGCGCGACAGGCGCTTGGTGTCGCCCACCTTTTTGTTGCCCTTGGCGCCGGGCAGGTACAAGCCTGCGGCGTTGAAGGAATAGACCGGCAGCAAGTCGGTCCGTTGGCTGGCAGGCTGGATTTCATCGATCAGGCTGTCGAGTACCAGCGGCATGGCCTCTGGTGTCGAATAATAGGTCAAGACCATATGGGCGCGATTCTGCCGCAACGCCTTGACGTAGGTAATGCGCAATTTGTCGCTGGAGACGCCCAGGTGACGCAGGCTGAAATACTTGGCGATGGCGTAGTCTTCACAATCCCCGGCGCCTTTCCACAAGGCTTCGATGGGGGTTTCCCAATAGTCGACCTGGTTCCACAAGTCGATATCCTCGACATAGCGCACCCGCTTGTTGAAGAACAGGTTGACCACCTTGAGTTGCTCCAGCTCGCTGCCTTGCTTTTGCGTCGCCAGCAGTTGCTGCCAGTCGTCAATACGCTGCTGGCCTGCGCCCAGCGGCCCATAGAGCGTGGTGGCGCGCCGGCTAATCTGGGAGAAATCCCAATCGGCATGCAGCCCGCCAGGCAGTAAGCCAGCCAGCAGCAGTGCTGAAAACAGCCAGCACAGGATCCGCGAGGGAGCAAAACGTACCGCCAATGGCTTCAGTCCGTGGAAAGTGACGGAGAATCAAGCGATGGTGAAGGGTCGCTCGGCAAAAAACAATGGCACAGTGCAATCATTCAGTGCCCATTCAGCTAAAGCAATCGCGCTCTGTAAGGCGCCAGCAAGCCATAATGTGCGAAGAAAAACCGCGCTGTTGAGTTGCTTACAAAGGGAAACCTTGCTTGTTTGACAAGCCTGCATGCAATCTCTAGTGTTCTTTGGATCCAATTAGCCAAACCCACTCCAACAAGAAAGGAGGATAGCGTAGTCGTGACGCACAAGCCGAACCCTTTGAGCAGCATCAAGATCAGTGGGCCCATTCCCGCTCACCTCGCTCGCTCCGTTATTGAAGAAACATTGCGCAACGCCATACTGGATGGCCGCCTACCGTGCGGCACCGCCATGCGCCAGCAAGAGCTGGCCAGCCTGTTTGGTGTCAGCCGGATGCCGGTGCGCGAAGCCCTGCGCCAACTGGAGGCGCAGTCGCTGCTGCATGTTGTCACCCATAAAGGCGCTGTGGTTGCCCCGCTGATTGAAGATAACTCGGCAGAGACCTACGCCCTGCGTATTCTCCTGGAGTCGGAGGCGCTGCGCTTATCGATCCCGTTGCTGGGCCCGAGCGATATCGAGCAGGCGGGCGCCTTGATCGACACCCTGGAGCGCGAAACCGACTACACCGAAATCGGCCGGCTCAACCGCCTGTTCCATATGGCGCTGTATGGCAAGGCACCCAACCAGCGGCTGCTGAACCTGGTGGAGCACGGGCTGAACGAGGAAGAACGGTTCCTGCGTTTCAACCTTGAGGCCATGGGGCTGGGCGAAACCTCCCAGGAAGACCATCGCGAACTGCTGAACCTGGTCGCACAGAAAAAGGTCGAGGAGAGTGTGCTGACACTGCGCAATCACCTCATGCGAGGGATGGAAGTGATCACTCATTACCTCAACAGCCTTGAACAGGATAACGACAAAGGGCCGCGTTGATTTCTTCCGGCTTTGGCCGCCAAGCGCGCGGCCTGGAGGACCAAGCGCCACCCACGTCCAAAGCCCGCCCATGTCTGCCGTCCCCTTCCTGGACGGTTGCGCCAACAGACTCGACATTGACCGGCAGAAAACGTCCAGCGTTGCAAACGCAATAACGGATCAAACCCTGCCCGTTAAGTCCACCCACTTAAAACTCGCAAACAACAAGGAAAGTTCCTACTTAGAACAGTAAGTTCAATTACAGCACTCCCCTTCCTGTAAAAAAACCTTATAAAACTTAGAAGCTATTTGAACACTTAACCAAGTGATTATTCTTTAATTGGTCTTGGCACTTCAGTCGAAAACGCAGGCACAGGCTTGGGCGCAGCTGTGGACGACGCTCTTTCCAATAAGACCTGGGTGCTTTGTCACTATTTGTTGCTTGCCGGGTAACCAAGCCAACCGAGAAAGCCCCGCGCCAAGGCAACAAAGCACTCACCAGAAACACACACTTGGCTTCACACACTTTTCATTTGAGTCGACATCACGACTTATGGGCATTGACCATGTTTCAACTCCAAGAACTACTTAGACATAAAAAACTACAACTACATGAACATCCGATTTTCCTGGAAATCAACTCTTTCCCTCAACTGCAACACTTTATGCAAAACCATGTGTTTGCCGTCTGGGACTTCATGACACTGACCAAACGCCTGCAACAGGACCTGACCTGTGTGCGCCTGCCCTGGCTGCCACCGACAGACCCGCAGGCCGCCCGGCTGATCAACGAAATTGTCCTGGACGAAGAATCAGACCAGCGCCTGGGCGACGGGCACGGCAGTCACTTTGAACTGTACCTGGAGGCCATGCGCGAGGTGGGAGCCTGCACCGCCCCCATCGAACGCTTCATCGCGTTGCAGCGAGAGGGTGCAAGCGTCGACAGCGCCTTGGCACAGATCCCGGTTGATCCTGCGGTAGAGCGCTTTGTCCGGCATACCCTGGACGTTGCCCTGAACGCGCCCACCCATTGTGTGGCCGCGACCTTCCTGCATGGCCGCGAAAGTGTCATCCCGGCGATGTTCAAACGCATCCTTGAGGGCTGCAATGTCGCCCACCGGCAAGCCCCCAGCTTGTGTTACTACCTCCAGCGACACATCGAGCTGGATGCCGAAGGCCATGAGCCGGCCGCAGAGCGCTTGCTCCGGCGGTTGGCGGGTGCCAGCCCGCTGCACGGGGAACAAGCCTGGAAAGCCGCCCTCAGCGCCGTGGAGAGCCGCATTGCCTTGTGGGACGGCCTGCGCGCAGGACGCCAGGAGGTAGGCCTGTGAACGCTACCGACTACCGCTCGTTCGCGACCGACTGGGAGCATCAGGCGACCATCCGCACTCGCCCGCGACGCCTGCTGGAAGATGACGACAAGTTGATCTACCCCCTGTGTCGCCAACCGTTGGTACTCAGTGCGGGGTTTCTCCAGCATTGCCCGCAGTGGCGCGATTTTGTCCTGGTGCAGACGTTCTACAAATTCATCAATGACGTGGTGATCTTTGAAACCGAGATCGTCGATAAAACCGCACGGAACATCGCCAAGAACCGTTTTTCAATCCCCTTCCCTGCGGCCTGCCGCTACGACGCCATGACCGTGGTGGTCGATGAGGACTACCACGCCCTCGTCGCCCTGGACTTCATGCAGCAAACACAGGAGAAGACCGGGATCGCGCCGCTGCAACTGCCCGCGGCCATCGAGTTGAGCCGCGCTATACCCACCGCCCTGGCGCAGGCGCCGACACATCTACAGGATGCCGTAGAGCTGATTTGCGTGGCGATTGCCGAGAACACGGTCACCCATGACGTGGCGGCGTTTGCCAAGGACGACAGCGTCAAGCAGTCAGTCAGGGGGTTGATGGCTGACCATCTGGCTGACGAGGGCCGCCACGCCAACTTCTGGACCGCCCTGGTACGGCTCTACTGGCAAACAGCAAGTGAAGAAGACCACCGCTGTATCGCCCGGGTACTGCCGGTCTTCCTGCAACACTATTTGACCAATGACCTGCAAAAAGACTTCGACCTGCGGTTGATCGAACATCTGGATATCAGCCCCAGCGCCCGCGAAGCCTTGCGGGTCGAGGTCAACGCCCTGGCCTTCCCCATCACCCGCCAGCACCCGCTGATCAGCAACATCATGGCGTTCCTGCGCCGCAGCGGGCTGCTGCAAACACCTTGTGTCGCCCAGGCGCTGAGCGCTTATCTGCCCGCCTCCGGGAGCCAGTCATGAGATGCCTTGGGATTAAGCTGGTCGGTACCAGTGCGGCCTTGCATGAGCTGCACCAGGCCCTCAAGCCTTATGGTCATGACCTCACCGCGCAGGCAGCGGCCATTGACCTGCTGATTGAAGACGGCAGCCAGAGCGTCGCACAGGATCTGGCCGGCATGGCCGTGATGAGCCTGCGCCTGTCCATCGGCCCCTTGAGTGAGTATGGCCTGCCAGCCCTGCAAATACGCTGCTATGACCGCGTACGGCAATTGCTGGCCGTGCTGGACGTGCCACCGCCCTCCAGTGGCAACGGTCAACAGCTGCGACGCCAGGCCGTGGCACGCCTGGTCGAGTGGGTCACGCTGCAGGTCAGCGGTTTTTCGCGCAACCCTGGACACTTCACACAGCGCACAAGCGCGTCCCCCCGCCCAGAACAAAGCTTGCAAGGCCTGGAGGGACTGGCCTACCTGCATCGCCTTAACCGGACCGACGAGCCAGCCCTGCTGCAAAAAGCCCGGACGCCGTTGATCAAACAGTTGGAGCATAGCCTGCGGGTCTACGCCGACAGGCCGGCCCTGGAGATCGCCGGCCTCACCCTGAGCTATCGGCAATTGCTGCGGCACAGCCTGGCTGTTCAGCAGGTGCTACAGCCGTTGCTCGGGCCTGGGCAGGCGCCGGTGGTCGGTATCTGCCTGGGCAAGTCTGTCGGGCTGTATGCGAGCATCCTCGCAACCCTGGGCTGCGGCGCCGTGTACCTGCCGCTGGAACCGGGCCACCCGCTGCCGCGCCAACGGGCCATGCTGGAGAATGCCGGGGCCATGGTGTTGCTCGATGACGGCCAGCACCCATTGCGCGGGCATTTCCTGGCGGTGGATGTCAGCCGCTTAGACAGCCAGCACCTGGATGACCGCTCGCCCTTGGCGCTCACCTCGCCCTCGGCTGATAGCGCCAGCATGGTGCTTTACACCTCGGGCACCACCGGCCAGCCCAAGGGCGTGTTGCTCAGCCAGCATAACCTGGCTCATTTCTCTGCGTGGTACAGCCAGTATGTCGAACTCAGTGAATGCAGCCGCGTGCTGCAGTTTTCGTCCTTGAGTTTTGACTCTTCGCTGCTCGACCTCTTCCCGGCCCTGATCCAGGGCGCAACCCTGATTGTGCCCAGTGAAGAACAGCGCCGCGACCCTCGCCAGTTGGTTGAGTTGATCCAGCAACGGCGCGTCAGCCACGCCTTTCTGCCGCCCGCGCTATTGAGCCTGTTGCCGCTGGACCGACCGCTGGGCCTGGAGCACCTGCTGACCGGCGGTGACACCTGCGAGCCCCATGTCATCGAGCAGATGGCCGGGCAATGCGCCTTGCACAACCTGTATGGCCCCACGGAGGCCACGGTGCTGGTCAGCAGCCATCGGATGCGGGCCGGCGACAGCAATCTCAACCTCGGGACTCCCATCGCCAACAGCCAGGTGCTGATCCTCGACGAGCAGCGCCAGCCGGTCGAGGATCAGGTTGTGGGCGAACTGTATATCGTCGGCCCCGGCGTGAGCCTGGGTTACGTGAACCAGCCCCGGCAGACTGCCGAAAGCTTTGTGCCGCTGGTACTGCCCGATGGCCAGACCTTGCGCGCCTATCGCACAGGTGACATGGCCAAATGGACTGAACAGGGCATCGAACTGGCTGGACGTCGGGACCAGCAGGTGAAGATCCGAGGGTTCCGGGTCGAGCCCCAGGAAATTGAGCAGTGCTTGCGCACCAGCCAGCTGTTTCGCCAGGTTGCGGTGGTGATTGACCGTGATCGAAGAGTCCTGGTGTTCGTGGCACACGCCGATCCCGGCTATTCGGGCACAGCCCTGGCAGCGCTCAAGCAATATGCCAGGCAAATGCTGCCGGACTATATGCAGCCGACTGTGTGCCAGGAATTACCCAGCCTGCCGTACGGCAGCAACGGCAAGGTTGACCGCCAGGCGTTGCTGGCGCTGGCGGTGCACGCCGCCTCGGATAACCCTCGGCGCCGGCCCCAAACGCCAGTGGAGACGCAGTTGCTTGAGCTGTGGAGTGAGCTGCTGGGGTTACCGGTCAACGAGATGTCGACTGACGACAGTTTTTTCCATCTCGGCGGTCACTCTATTCTGCTTTCAACCATGCTCCTGCGGATTCGCGAGTTGTATGGGCGCAGCCTGCCCCTCAACCGGTTTATCGAAGCGCCGACGGTGCAGACCCTCGCCGCACTGATGGGCAACAGCGCGCCGGGGGAGGCGCCCAGCGGGCGGGCGATGAGCGATGCGCTACGCACGCTGGACATGGCCCTGTTGCCAGGGGAGCTTGCCGGTGATCGCCACAAGGCTATCGTGACCGGCGCCAACAGCTTTTTGGGGATACATATCGTCGAAGCCTTGCTGGTGGCCGGGGCGACAGAAGTCGCCTGCCTGGTTCGCGAAAACCCAGGGCAATCGGCGGCCACGCGGTTTGCCGAAGCCTTGTGTGAATACCGCCTGGAACACCTGGACCTGAGCCGGGTACGCGTGTACGCCGCCGACCTGCGCCAGCCTCGCCTGGGGCTGGAGGCGCAGGTCTATGAGCACCTCGCCCGCCAGTACGGGGTGCTGGTACACAGTGCGGCCCACGTCAATCACGTCATGGACTATGCATCGCTGGCCAAGGACAACGTGGAGCCGGTGCTTGAATGCCTGCGCCTGTGCGAAACCCACTGCAAGAAGGTGCTCAATTTCGTCTCTACCCTTTCCGCGTCAAGCAGCGTCGGGGTCGACGGGCAGGTGCTTGAAGCGCCTGCGGCAAGCACACCACCGCTCTACATCAAGAACGGCTACAACCTGTCTAAATGGGTGGCTGAGCGTCTCTTGGGGCGTGCCGCCGGACAAGGTGCCTGGATCAATATCTACCGGCCCGGGAACATCAGCTTCAATAGCCGCAACGGCGTCTGCCAACCGCACAAAAACCGCCTGATGCTGATGCTCAAGGGATCGCTGCAATTGGGCCGGGTGCCGCGCCTGGAACTGAACTTCGACCTGATGCCGGTGGATTTCCTCGCGCGTTTCATTGCCTTTCACAGTGGCAACTGCGTTGCCGAGCGGAGTGTCTTCAACCTGCACAATCCGCAGCCCCTGAAGTGGGAAACCTACGTGGAGTCATTTCGCCAGGCAGGTCATGCATTCGAGTTGGTAAGCGTTGCGGACTGGCAACACCACCTGCGCGAAGTGGATCGCGAGAATGCCCTTTTTGGTGTGCTCGGGTTCTACCTCAATGAGCTGGGAGAGGACATTGGCGATATCTCAATGATTCGCCACGAAAACGCACGCCATGGCGTTGAGCAGATGGGTGTGCAGTATCCCGAAAAAGAGCCCGCGTTGTTACGCAGAGGGTGCCAGTACCTCAATGCCATCGGCTTTCTGTGACCTTCGCCATCAGGAAATACTTATGAGACAGCTGCAACCCGATACGTTGATCAAAAACCCCCTGGGCAGGCCTCTGGTGTCATCTGTGGTGATTGCCTGCAGCGCCATCGAACTGTGGAGGGTCGTGGGCCGCTTCGAGGGCTTTGACGTGTTCATTCCTGCCCTGGCACGTATCACGATGACCGGCAGCGGCGTGGGAGCGCTGCGCAAGAAATGGTTCCACGATGGCAATATCGCCGTGGAACAGCTCAACAGCCACGATGCGCAGGCGATGCACATGACCTGGACGACGATCTATAACACCTTGGGTGTGGCCCGACTGTGGGCGGCGATGAGCGTTGAGTCGCTCGGGGAGCACCAGGCGCGCGCCACCTGGACCATCATCGCCGAGCCTCTTGAGCCCGGCGATAAAGAGGGGTTTGAACAGTTCATCCAGGATTTCGCCGACCGTGCACTGGGAAACGTGCGCCGATTGCTGGGCTGAAAAAAATGGCGCAGTGCCTGGCTGCACTACGCCACCTTTACCGCCGGGTGATCAGATCTTGAAACTGTCGACCAGTTGCTTCAGGCGATTGGCTTGTTGTGACAGTGCGTCACAGTCTTTCAAGGTCTCGTTGAGGTTGGCCACACCTTGCTGGTTCAGCAGGTTGATCTGGTTGATATCAACATTGAGCGTCTCCACCACGGCGGTCTGTTCCTCAGTGGCAGCTGCTACCGATTGGTTCATGCCGTCGATCTCGACGATGCGCTGGGTCACGCTGACCAGGCGCTCGCCGGCCTGGTTGGCGACCTCGACGCTTTCCTCGCTGGACACCTGGCTGGCGTTCATCGTGGTGACCGCTTCGCGTGAGCCGATCTGTAACGAGGTGATCATCTTGTGGATCTCCTCCGCCGACTCCTGGGTGCGGTGAGCCAGGTTGCGCACTTCGTCGGCCACCACGGCAAAACCACGGCCGGCTTCACCGGCACGGGCGGCTTCAATCGCGGCGTTGAGGGCCAGCAGGTTGGTTTGCTGGGAGATGCCCTTGATCACATCGAGAATGTGGCCAATGTTGTCGGTACTGGCATTCAAGGTTTCGATCTGCGTGCAGGACAGGCTGATCTTCTGCGACAACTCGGACATCGCCAGGATGGTTTTCTCCACGACCTGGCGGCCGTCATCGGCCTGCTCACTGGCGCCACTGGCGTGTTGCGAGGCGTCAGCGGCGTTACGGGCGATTTCCTGGGTGGCGGCACCCAACTCGTTAATGGCCGCGGCCACGCTGTTGGTACGGGCGCTCTGCTCGTCCGAGCCGATAATCGAGGCGTTGGACGATGCCATCACGCGCTGGGAAAGGTCGTGCACATGCCTCGTCGCCGAAGACACTTCACTGATAGAGGCATGGATACGTTCGACAAACTGGTTGAACGCACCACCCAGCTCGCCAAATTCATCTTTGCTTTCCACAACCAGGCGGCGGGTCAGATCGCCTTCGCCCTGGGCAATGTCCTGCATCGCACGGCCCATGGTGGTCAGCGGACGCATCAGCACCTGAATCAACAGGCTCAGCAGCACGGCAATCGCTGTAACGGCAATGAACATCGCGATCAAAGCGGAGGTGCGGAATTTACTCAGGGGGGCGTAGGCTTTGTCTTTGTCGATTGACAAGCCTATGTACCAATCTGCGCCAGGCAAGTCGCTGATCGGGGTAAAGGACAGAATGCGCTCCTGGCCATTGAGAACGACATCCTGGTTGAGCTTCTCAATACGGACGCTGCTGCCTGGATAGATGTCCTTGAGGTTTTTCATCACCTGGTCCTGATCAGGACTGACGATCACCTGGCCGTCGCCACTGACCAGAAATGCATGGCCAATGCCACCGAAGTCTACCGAGTTGATGATCTTCACCAGGGTTTGCAGGCTCAAGTCGCCACCCACTACGCCGAGCAGTTCACCATTGTTCTTGACCGGCATCGCGATGGTGACGATCAAGCCACCGACGGCGGCCATATAAGGCGGCGTCAGCATGGGTTTATCGGCAGCGACCGCCTGCTTGTACCAGGGGCGCTGACGCGGATCGTAGCCATCAGGCATTTTCGCGTCTGGGCGCTGGGTGAAGACGCCGTTGGTGGAACCGACGTATGTGAACTGGAAGTTCGAGGTGAATGCCGGTTGATCAACCAGGCCGGGCAGGTCGGCATTGCTGCCTTGGTGAGCAACGTTCTGCGCAAGGTTTTCCAGGACCAGCACCCGGCCACTGAGCCAGTTCTGCACGCTGCTGGCAGTCAGGTCACCCGACTGCTGGATGGATGACTGCAGGTTTTGCCTGATGGTATTGCGCTGCAGGTAGTCGTTGTACAACGTGAAGAGCGCGAAGGCCAAAACCACGACGCCTGACGCGGCCAACAGAATTTTATGACTGAACTTGAGATTCATTTCATCGACTTCTTTTTGCCAAAAGGGGGTGAGCGTGCCGAATGCAACATTCCATGTACGGGATAGGCGGACTCTACGACCGCTCTATTTCGGTGCACGCATGGCTCGTCAGGCTTTCGGCCAAGGTTGGATAAATCTTAGGAATTTGTGGGATACATCTTCTTTTTATGTAGGAAACAGACAGGCGGTCAGGATAGGCCGTTTAGGATCCCAAAACGACAAAACCCCCGCTTGCGTTAGCAAACGGGGGTTTCGGAATTTGATCTTGACGATGACCTACTCTCACATGGGGAAACCCCACACTACCATCGGCGATGCATCGTTTCACTGCTGAGTTCG
>NZ_JBWKWY010000054.1:0-19068 GCF_059422465.1 Pseudomonas sp. GW821-FHT01D09 | reverse complement strand
GCCTGCGATAGCATCACTTCGGTATCACTGATACACCGAGGTGATGCTATCGCAGGCAAGCCAGCTCCCACAGTTGTTTTGCGGTGGGCTTTGAGTCAGCGACGGTCGGCAACCACGCCAATCAACACCAGCACCACCAACAGCACCGGCGCCAGGCTGTAGTTATTGAACTGGCTCAACCCCCGCACAATCCACGGCGTGGCGTAGATCAGCGCAGCACCGCTGCCGATCATGCACAGCAGGGCCATCAGTGGCACACGCAAGGCGCCGGCGATGTTGCCCAGGCGCGCTTCGACCCAGCCCTTGATATCGGCGCCGAACAGCACCAATAGGCAGCCTACCAGCGCCAGGGAGATTTCCGACAGGTTGCTACGGCTCCAGCGGGATACGGTGGCGAGCAGGTCGAGTACCAGATCCATTCGATTTCCTTAAGAGCGATCAGCTCAAAAACTTCTGCAGCAGGTCATTGAGAAAGAGTTGCCCACGGTCCGTGGCCGCCAGGCGTGACGGTTCGACCTGCAATAAGCCACTTTGTTCTGCCTCGCGACGGGCCTCGTTGAGGCTGGCCAGGTCCAGGCCAGTGCGTTCGGCGTAAAGCCTGGCTTCAACGCCGTCGGTAAGGCGCAGGGCGTTCATCAGGAACTCGAAAGGCAACTCTTCGTTGGTCAGCTCTTTCATGCCTGCCTGAAAGCTTTTGGCCGGGTTGAGGTAGTCCTTCGGTGCGCGGGTCTTCCAGGTGCGCACGATGCGCCCGTCTGGATGACTGAGCTTGCCGTGGGCGCCGGCGCCAATGCCGATAAAGTCGCCAAAGCTCCAGTAATTGAGGTTATGCCGTGCAGGTCGGCCCGGTTGGGCGTAGGCCGAGACTTCATATTGCGCGTAGCCGTGTTCGGCGAGCAGGGCCTGGCCGGCTTCCTGGATATCCCACAGGGTGTCGTCTTCTGGCAGCGTCGGCGGCTGGTTCCAGAACACGGTGTTGGGTTCCAGGGTCAGTTGGTACCACGACAGATGGGTCGGCTTGAGGGCGATGGCCTGGCGCAGGTCGCTCAAGGCATCGTCCAGGGATTGATCGGGCAAACCGTGCATCAGGTCCAGGTTGAAGTTATCGAACCCGGCCTGGCGCGCCATACCGGCGGCGCGTACGGCTTCGTCGCCGTTGTGGATGCGGCCCAGGGCCTGGAGCTTTTCCTGTTGGAAGCTCTGGATGCCGATGGACAGGCGATTGATCCCCAGCTTGCGGTAGGCGACGAACTTCTCTTGCTCGAAGGTGCCGGGGTTGGCTTCCAGGGTGATCTCGATGTCGCGGGCAAACGGGATGCGTTGTTCCACGCCCTCCAGCAACCGGCCCAGCGCGGCCGCACTGAACAGGCTGGGCGTGCCGCCGCCAAAGAAGATCGAACTCAACTCGCGGCCATACACCGCGTGCAGGTCCTGGTCCAGGTCCGCCAGCAACGCGTCGACATACTCTTGTTCCGGCAGCACCTGGCTGGCGGTGTGGGAGTTGAAGTCGCAATAGGGGCATTTGCGCACGCACCACGGGATATGGATATACAGCGCCAGGGGCGGCAGCACCGGCAGGGCCGCCCGAGGTGTTTGCGCGCCACCGTGGATCAGTGGCAGCGCGGAGGTGTCCTGGGTCATTGCAAACCCAGACGCTGGCGCAGCAAAGCCATGGCGCGGGCGCGGTGGCTGATCTGGTTCTTGTCGGCCGGGCTCAGTTCGGCGCTGGACACATTGCGCTCCGGCACCCAGAACAGCGGGTCGTAGCCAAACCCGTGCTCGCCGCTGGCGGCATGCAGGATGCGCCCGTGCCACAGGCCTTCGCAGAGGATCGGCAGCGGGTCGTCGGCATGCCTTACCAGCGCCAGCACGCACACAAACTGCGCGCCGCGCATCGCGTCCGGCACGTCCTTGAGGGCGTCCAGCAGCTTGGCGTTGTTCGCCGCGTCGCCTTTGCCGTCGGCATAGCGCGCCGAGTAGATGCCAGGAGCGCCGCCGAGGAAGTCCACCGCCAGGCCCGAATCGTCGGCCAGTGCCGGCAGCCCGGAAATGCGCGCGGCATTGCGGGCCTTGAGGATGGCGTTCTCGACGAACGACAGGCCGGTCTCTTCCGGCTCCACCTGGCTGAACTCGCCAATCGAGCGCAAGTGCACCGATTCGCCGAGCATGGCCTGGAGTTCCTTGAGTTTGCCGGCGTTATGGCTGGCCAGTACGAGTTGTGTCAGGTTCATTATTTGGCCGGGAACAATTCTTGGGTGAAACTGAAACCATGGGCCTTGCCGTTGGTATCAACATTGATGGTGAAGGTGCGAAATTCCTGCTGCGGCACCGAGTAGGGGGCCAGGTAGTAGATTGCGCCTTTTTCGGTGATTTGCTTGAAGGTCAGCATTTCGCTCTTGCCGGTCAAGTCCTTGATCGTGCCGGTCACTTGCGCTGCCACCGCCTCCCCGCCTTTTTTCACCGTGATGTTGATCATGCCCTTGTTCTTGCTGCGCACCACACCCACGGCCTGGGCTGTCTCGGGCTGCAGGAAGCTGGAGGTGAACGTGCTGTAGTGCACGGTGATATCACCAAATGCCTTCTGCCGATTGCTGTCGATAGGGCCGGCGGCCATGGCGCTGGCGCCCAGGCAGGCAGTGAGTAGAAAAATAGCCAGGCGACTCATGATCGTCCTCCTCGAAAATGGTTAGACGGCAATCTGGTGGTCGGTCAGGCCAGGACTGCTGACCCGATAAATCCCGATTTCACCTAAAAGATTAGGCCACAGCTTACTTGCCCAGCCGTGGCGATGCTGTTGATCGACGGCAAGGCGGTTGATCACCTTGGCTTCGCGCCCGCGGCACAGCGCCTCGAAGTCCTCGAAGGTGCAGAAGTGAATGTTGGGCGTGTTGTACCAGGTGTACGGCAGAAAGTCCGATACCGGCATCCGGCCCTTGGTGGCCAGGTACCAGCGGCAGCGCCAGTGCCCGAAGTTGGGGAAGGTGATGATGCACTGGCGACCGACGCGCAACATCTCGTCGAGGATCCGATCCGGGTAGTGCACGGCTTGCAAGGCCTGGGTCATCACCACGATATCGAAGCTGTTGCTGGCAAAGTTGCCCAGGCCCTTGTCCAGGTCCTGCTCGATCACGTTGATGCCCTTGGCCACGCACTGGGCGATGTTATCCGGGTCGTTTTCCAGGCCATAGCCGGTGACTTGCTTGTTGTCGCGCAGCCAGCTCAGCAGTTCGCCATCGCCGCAACCCAGGTCGAGCACGCGGCTGCCGGCGGGGATCCAGTCTTGGATGATTTCCAGGTCGGCTCTCATGGCGTTCTCACAAAGTTATGCGGTTCATGTAGTTGCTGAAGGCCTGCAAGTAGCGCGGGATCGGGATCAGGAAGGCGTCGTGGCCTTGCGGTGCATCGATCTCCAGGTAGCAGACGTCTTTGCGCGCGGCCATCAACGCATCCACCAGCTCCCGCGAACGGGCCGGCGAGAAGCGCCAGTCGGTGGTGAACGACATCACGCAGAACTTGGCGCTGGCACCCTCGAAGGTCTTCGCCAGGTCGTCGTCACAGTTTGCCGCCGGGTCGAAGTAGTCCAAAGCCTTGGTCATCAGCAGGTAGGTATTGGCGTCGAAACGCCCGGAAAACTCCTCGCCCTGGTAACGCAGGTAGCTTTCGACCTGGAATTCGACGCTGTGGAAGTCGTAGTTGAGTTTCTCGCTCTTGAGCCCACGGCCGAATTTTTCGCCCATGGAGTCATCCGACAGGTAGGTGATGTGCCCGACCATCCGCGCCAGCATCAAGCCGCGCTTGGGGATCACCCCGGCTTCCTGGAACGACCCGCCGTGGAATTCGGGGTCGGTGAGGATCGCCTGGCGCGCCACTTCGTTGAAGGCGATGTTCTGCGCCGACAACTTGGGGGCCGAGGCGATGGCCAGGCAATGGCGCACGCGGTCGGGGTAGGTGATGGTCCATTGCAGGGCCTGCATGCCGCCCAGGCTGCCACCGATCACGGCGGCCCATTGCGGGATGCCCAGCAGGTCGGCCAGGCGCGCCTGGCTGTGCACCCAGTCTTCCACGGTCAGCACCGGGAAGTCGGCGCCAAACGGCTTGCCGGTTTCCGGGTTGAGGCTGCTGGGGCCGGTGGAACCATTGCAGCCGCCGAGGTTGTTCAGGCTGACCACAAAGAACTTGCTGGTGTCGATGGGCTTGCCGGGGCCGATACAGCTGTCCCACCAGCCGGGCTTGCGCTCGTCGACGCTGTGGTAGCCAGCGGCGTGGTGATGGCCGGACAGGGCGTGGCAGATCAGCACGGCATTGCTGGCCGTGGCGTTCAACTCGCCGTAGGTTTCATAGATCAGGTCATAGGCCGGCAACGACCGCCCGCAGGCCAGGGCCAGGGGTTCGCTGAAGTGCGCCACTTGGGGCACGACCAGTCCAACAGAATCGGGGGGGAAGGCAGCTGGCATCGACCCTGCTCTCGTTTAAATGAGGCGTAAGTCTAAAGAGAGGGGGGCCTAGCGGCAAGCAAAGGCCTGCATGGATTCACTTCAAGACACAGTTACCAAAATGTGGGAGCTGGCAAGCCAGCTCCCACAGGTCATCTGTGCTAGGCAGGGGGCTGGTCAGATCAGCAAGCGCAGGATGTCCGGCATCATGGTCATGGCCGCCAGGTTGTTGATCACCAGCATGTCCAGGAGCTTGAGCACCATGAACGCAAGGATCGGCGAGATATCCAGGCCACCCAGGTTCGGCAGGATCTTGCGAAACGGCGCCAATGCCGGCTCGCAGATCTGGTTGACCAGTTCGGCGCCAGGGTTATGGCTGCCCGGTGCGACCCAGGACAGGATCACGCTGATAATCAGGGCAAAGAAGAAGATCTTCAGGAACAGCGCGGTCACGCCAATCACGGCCCAGACCAGCAGTTGCAGGAAGTTGCCCATGGTGCCGTAGGTCAGCAGCAGCGTCAGGGCCATCAGCGCCAGTTGGACCAGGATCGCCAGCACCAGCGACGACATGTCCAGGCCGAACAGGCTCGGGATCACCCGGCGCAACGGCTTGAGCAACGGCTGGGTGGCCTTCACGGCGAATTGGCAGAGCGGGTTGTAGAAGTTGGCGCGTACCAGTTGCAACACAAAACGCAACAGCACGATCAGCAGATAGAGGCTGCCGAGGGTTTGCAGCACGTAGACGGCTGCGGTGTTCAAACCAATCATATTGGCTCCTTATTGACCCAGTTGTTCGGCAAGTTCTGCCGAGCGGTGCGCGGCGGCACCCAGTGCTTTTTCGACCAGGGCTTCAAAGCCCCCGGCCTGGAATGATTCGATGGCAGCCTGTGTGGTGCCATTGGGCGAGGTCACGCGGCGACGCAACTCGGCCGCGTCCACATCGCTGGACACCACCATATGCGCGGCGCCGAGGGCGGTCTGCTGGGTCAGTTGCTCGGCGATTTCCCGAGGCAGGCCCAGTTTCACGCCGGCGGCGGTCATGGCCTCGACCAGCAGGAAGAAATACGCCGGGCCACTGCCGGACACCGCCGTGACGGCGTCCAGTTGCTGTTCTTCGTCCAGCCACAGGGCCAGGCCCACGGCCGACAACAGCGCCTGGGCCTGCTCACGCTGCGCGGCGCTCACTTGGGCGGTGGCATACAGGCCGCTGACACCCTGGCGCAGCAGCGATGGCGTGTTGGGCATGCAGCGCACGATGGGCTGGGCGCCGAGCCAGGCGTTCAGGCTGGCGCAGTTGATGCCGGCGGCAATCGACACCACCAGTTGCTGCGGCGCCAGGCTTGGGCGCAAGGCTTCACACACGGCCTTCATGGCCTGTGGCTTGACCGCCAGCACGATCACGTCCGCGCCCTGGATGGCCTCGGCGTTGTCGGCAAAGGTTTGGATACCGTGCTCGGCGCTCACTCGGGTGCGGGTCTCGGCGCCCGGATCGCTGGCGCGAATCCGCGAGGCCTCCAGGCCCTTGGCCCGCAGGCCGCCGATCAGGCTGGCCGCCATGTTACCGGCGCCGATAAAGGCTATACGCGTGCTGCTCATGACAGGTCCTTACTCAGATGGAAGTCAGCGATTTTCATGGCTGGCCGTAGTCGCGGGCACCAAACAGGGCGGTCCCGATCCGCACCCAGGTGGCCCCTTGGGCAATGGCCGACTCAAGGTCATGGCTCATGCCCATGGACAGTGTGTCGAGCCCAAGGTCCAGGCCCGCCTGCAAGTCACGCACGGCGGCAAACGCCGCATCCTGCGCCGCACGGTCGTCGGTGGGCTCGGGGATCGCCATCAGGCCCCGCAGCGTCAAGCGGGGCAGGGCCTGGATCGCCGCGGCCAGCGCCGGCAAGTCGGCGGGCGTACAGCCGGATTTGCTGGCTTCGCCACTGACATTGACCTGAATGCAGATATTGAGCGGCGGCAGGTCGGCCGGGCGTTGCTCGGACAGGCGTTGGGCAATTTTCAGGCGGTCCACGGAGTGCACCCAGGCGAAGTTCTCGGCGATAGCGCGCGTCTTGTTCGATTGAATGGGGCCGATAAAGTGCCAACTCAAGGGCAAGTCGGTTAAATCGGCCTGTTTGCCGAGGGCTTCCTGTAAGTAGTTCTCGCCAAAGTCGCGCATTCCGGCGGCATAGGCTTCGCGCACGGCTTGCGCGGGTTTGGTCTTGCTCACGGCCAGCAAGTGCACGCTGGTTTCATTGCGTTGCACGGCCCGGGCTGCGGCACGGATTCGCTCGGTAACCAGGCCGATATTGTCTGCTATGTTCGACATTAAAGTTGCGCCCGCGGATATGGAGTCCGCGGCATTCTACTGGAAATGGATAGCCCTATGGACATCACTGAACTGCTGGCGGCAAGCGTCAGCCAGGGCGCCTCCGACCTGCATCTATCGGCAGGGTTGGCGCCGAGGATGCGCGTCGATGGCGAAGTACTGCCACTGGATTGGCCGGTACTGAGCGCTACGCAAGTAGCGGACTTGCTCAGCCCGATCCTCAATCAGCATCAACAAAAGGATTTCGAAACATCTCTTGAAACGGATTTTTCCTTCGAGTTGCCTGGCGTCGCGCGCTTTCGCGCCAATGTGTTCCAGCAGCACCGGGGGATGGGTGCGGTGTTTCGCGTGATCCCCACCCGGGTCCAGAGCCTGGAAACCCTGGGGCTGGGCGATATATTCCGGCGCATCGCCGAGCTACCCAGGGGGCTGGTGCTGGTGACCGGCGCCACGGGCTCGGGCAAGTCCACCACCCTGGCGGCGATGGTCGATTACCTCAACAACACCCGCCAGCAACACATCCTGACCCTTGAGGACCCCATCGAGTTTGTCCATGAGCCGCGCAAGGCGTTGATCAGCCAGCGCCAGGTGTATCGCGATACCCACAGCTTTCCGACGGCCCTGCGTTCGGCGCTGCGCGAGGACCCGGATGTGATCCTGGTCGGCGAATTGCGTGACCTGGACACCATCCGCCTGGCCCTGACGGCGGCAGAAACCGGGCACCTGGTGTTTGGCACCCTGCACACCAGTTCGGCGGCGAAAACCGTGGATCGGCTGGTGGATGTGTTCCCGGCGGGGGAAAAGGCCATGATCCGCTCGATGCTCTCGCAATCGCTGCAGGCGGTGGTGTCCCAGGTGTTGTTGAAGAAGGTGGGCGGCGGGCGTGTGGCGGCCCATGAAATCATGCTCGGCACACCGGCGATCCGTAACCTGATCCGCGAGGACAAGGTGGCGCAGTTGTACTCGGCAATCCAGACGGGTGGGGCGTTGGGGATGAAAACGTTGGATATGAGTTTGAAGGGGTTGGTCGGTCAGGGGCTGATTAGTCGCGAAGAGGCGCGGGGGCAGGCGCGGGTGCCAGCAGATATATAGGATGTGGGAGCTGGCTTGCCTGGGATGCAGGCAACCCGGTGTGTCAGTCACACTGAGGTGATGCTATCGCAGGCAAGCCAGCTCCCACACAAGCCAGCATTCACATTTGCATTCGCTGTCAGCGTTGCACAAGCTGCAGGTTGCTCTGCTCTTTAGGCAACACGCGCTTGGCAATCACGTAGTTCTTGTTCCAGAACGGCTTTTTCAGGGTGTCGATGCTGACCGACTTGCCACGGCGCGGTGCGTGGATAAAACGGTCGTTGCCCAGATAAATGGCTACATGGTTGACCTGGCGGCTCTTGAGCTTGAAGAACAACAGGTCGCCAGGCTTCAGGTCTTTGCGATCAACCTTTTGCCCGTGGCCGCTGGCCATGGCATTGGAGGTGCGTGGCAAATCCACTGCGGCCACATCATTGAAGGCGTATTTCACCAGGCCGCTGCAATCAAAGCCTTTACTTGGGCTGCTACCGCCCCAACGATAAGGAGTGCCGAGCACGTTGACCGCACGGCTCAAGACTTTGCTGCTTTGCTGGTTATTGCTCGCTACCAGGCCGGGAACTGCTTTAACGTTGGACTTGCCCGGTTGAGTCGGGCGCTTGACCGTGAGTTTTACCGATTTGGCGGAGCTGGTAGTGGCGTGGGCTTTAGGGGTGAAACCATTAACGTTCGGAAGTCGTTGCTCACGATTGGTGGCGTGGGCGGCCAGTGGCATTAATAGGCAAATGGTTAGCCATGTCTTTAAAAATGGTCGCATTAGGCAGGCTCTTGTTGGTTTGCGCGCAACTTTATAACAGCTTTTAGTGTCTTTCTCAGGCCGTTTGTCGACTGAACCTTGACGTCAAAATCAGGAAATCCGCGACGAACTGTCGCAATTGTCCTACACAAGTCAGGCGGCATAAGGCTTTGAGGGAAGCGACGATAGCATTTGCCGTACGTCGGGTGCCTGTAAAAAAGTCACAAAGAAACCAGAAATATTTATCTATCGAGGCAAAAGAGGTTATTCATGAACACCTATCGACAGGATGTTTCGCAACAGGACACCCATAGCAAGGTGATCGGTTACCTGCTCTGGATCTTCGGTTTTACCGGGGCGCACCGCTTCTATTACGGCAAGCCGGTGACCGGGACGATCTGGTTCTTTACCTTCGGGTTGCTGGGGATTGGCTGGCTGATCGACCTGTTTTTGATCCCGGCAATGGACCGCGAAGCCGACCTGCGCTTTACCGCCGGGCCCATTGAATACAACGTGGCCTGGATTCTTCTGACGTTTCTTGGGGTGTTTGGCTTGCACCGCATGTACCAGGGCAAATGGCTCACCGGCCTGTTGTACCTGGTGACGGGTGGCTTGTTCCTGGTGGGTGTGCTGTATGACTTCTGGACACTGAATACGCAGGTTTCGATTCGCAATGCCGAGCGGTTGGGCGGTCGGTAAGCGTAGCTAGGCGCATGTGGGAGCTGGCTTGCCTGCGATGCGGGCACCTCGGTATGTCAGTGACACTGAGGTGATGCAATCGCAGGCAAGCCAGCTCCCACACAAGCCTGTTCCCACTCTTTAGCGGATCAAGCCTGGTAGCTGATCCGCCCATCCACCAGGGTGTAGCGCACGGTCGCCGGCAAACTATGGCCGATGAACGGGCAGTTCTCACCCCGAGACAGCCACTGCTCACCCGCCACGGTGGAGCTGGCCGGATCAAACAGCACCAGGTCCGCCGCCGCACCCACCGCCAGCTTGCCCGCCGGCAGGCGTAGCGCCTCGGCCGGGCCTGAGCCCAGGCGTGCCAGCAGCGTTGGCAGGTCCAGCAACCCATCCTCCACCAGGGTCATTGCCAGTGGCAGCAGCAGCTCGACGCTGCTGATCCCAGGCTCTGTCGCGCCAAACGGTGCCAACTTGGCATCCCGTTCGTGGGGCTGGTGGTGGCTGGAGATTGCCGACACCACCCCGGATTTCACCGCCGCACGTAAACCGTCGCGGTCGGCGCGGGTGCGCAGTGGCGGTTGCACGTGGTACAGGCTGGAGAAGTCGATCAGCGCCTCGTCAGTCAGGATCAACTGATACAGCGCCACATCAGCGGTCACCGGCAACCCACGGGCCTGGGCCTGGGCGATCAGGGCCACGCCGCGGGCGCTGGTCAGTTGGCTGAAGTGCGCGCGTACGCCGCTTTGTTCCACCAGCAGCAGGTCACGGGCCAGGGCCACGGTTTCTGCGGTTTCCGGGATGCCTGCCAGGCCGAGGAAGCTGGCGGTGGGGCCTTCGTGGGCCAGGCCGCCTTCGGCCAGGTCGTGGTCCTGGGAGTGGAAGATCACCGTCAGGTCGAAGGTGGCCGCGTATTCCAGGGCACGGCACAGGGTGCGGGTGCTGCGAAAACTCTCCAGGCCATTGCCGAAGGCCACGCAACCGGCGTCGCGCAGGGCAATCAGTTCGGCCAGTTGCTCGCCATCCAGGCCTTTGCTCAGGGCGCCAATGGGGAACACTTTGCAATTGCCGGCCTCGCGGGCGCGGTCGAGGATCAGCTCGGCCACGGCCGAGGTGTCCAGCACCGGTTTGGTCTGCGGTGGGCAGCACAGGCTGGTGACACCGCCAGCCGCCGCGGCGCGGGTTTCGCTGGCGATGCTGCCTTTGCGGCTGTAGCCCGGCTCGCGCAGGGCGACGTTCAGGTCCACCAGGCCGGGCGCGGCCACCAGGCCTTTGGCGTCGATGCTTTGAACCGGGCTGAAACCGCTGGGGGCGGCGCCGATGGCAATGATCTTGCCGGCTTCCAGGTGCAGATCCGTAACTTGATCCAGGCCGCTGGCCGGATCGATGACTCGGGCGCCGAGAATGCTGAGCTTCACTGGGCGTTCTCCTGCTCGAATTGACGTTGGGCCGTTTGCCCGCTCATGGCCATGGACAGCACGGCCATGCGTACGGCGATACCGTAGGTGACCTGGTTGAGAATCACCGAATGCGGCCCGTCGGCCACCGCCGACTCAATCTCCACTCCCCGGTTGATCGGGCCGGGGTGCATGACAATCGCATCCGGCTTGGCGCCGGCCAGGCGCGCGGTGGTCAGGCCGAACAGGCGGTAGAACTCGCCTTCGCTGGGCAGCAGGCCACCGGCCATGCGCTCGCGTTGCAGGCGTAGCATGATCACCACGTCGACATCCTTCAGGCCCTCGGCCATGTCGGTGTAGACCTTCACCCCGTATTGCTCGATGCCCACCGGCAGCAGGGTTTTTGGCGCAATCACGCGGATATCCGGGCAGCCCAGGGTTTTCAGGGCCAGCATGTTCGAGCGCGCTACCCGCGAATGCAGGATATCGCCGACGATGGCCACCGAGAGGTTTTCAAAGCCGCCCTTGTGCCGACGGATGGTGAGCATGTCGAGCATGCCCTGGGTCGGGTGGGCGTGGCGGCCATCGCCGCCGTTGATGATCGCCACCTGCGGGCACACGTGCTCGGCGATAAAGTGCGCCGCGCCCGAGTCGCCATGGCGCACCACGAACATATCGGCGGCCATGGCCTCCAGGTTGCGCAGGGTGTCGAGCAGGGTTTCGCCCTTGCTCGCCGATGAGGTGGAGACGTTCAGGGTGATCACGTCGGCTGACAGGCGCTGGGCCGCCAGCTCGAAGGTGGTGCGGGTGCGCGTCGAGTTCTCGAAGAACACGTTGCAAATGGTTTTGCCGCGCAGCAGCGGGACTTTTTTCACCGCCCGGCCGCCGACTTCAAGGAACGAGTCGGCCGTGTCGAGGATTTCGGTGAGCAATTCGCGGGGCAGGCCGTCGAGGGACAGGAAGTGTTGCAGCTGGCCCTGAGCGTTGAGCTGCAGCGGGCGCTTGGCATCTAGAGGCGTCATCGCGGGGACTCTTTACAAGGCGGTTTAAAGGGCGAGGTCTTGCAGTTCGAGTTCGAGCGGCGTGGGACCGGACAATTTTACCCGCTGTTGGGCTGAAAGCGACAGGGTGGCACCCACCACATCCGGGCTGATCGGCAGTTCGCCCGCCTCAAGGTCGAGCAAACAGACCAGGGTGATGCTGGCCGGGCGGCCGTAGTCGAACAGCTCGTTCATGGCGGCGCGGATGGTACGGCCGCTCATCAGCACATCATCGATCAGCACCAGATGCTGGCCTTCGATCTCGAAGGGCAGGGCAGATGGGCGCACTTGCGGGTGCAGGCCGTTCTGGCTGAAGTCATCGCGGTAGAAGGACACGTCCAGGGTGCCCAGGGGCGAGTCACTGCCCAGCTCTTGCAGCAACGCCTGGGCGACCCACACGCCACCGGTGCGGATGCCGATGAAACGCGGTTCGCTGATGGCACGCTGTTGCAGGTGGGTCGTGAGGCTCGTCGCCATCTGACGGATCAGTTCGGCGGGATTGGGCAGGCTCATGGTGGCTCCTTCAGGGGCTTGGGCAGCGTGGTGCCGACAAAGTCCGGGCTCAAACGTAAGAAGACGCGGCAAGCCGCGTCAGTCAGGATTCAAATAAAGCGGTGTTTTCATCCAGCCAGCCCTGCAGCAGCAAGGCGGCGGCAATGGCGTCGACTGGGTTGTCGCGGTAGCTGCCTTTTTGCCCGCCACGGTCGCGACGCTCACCCTTGGCCTCGAAGGTGGTCAGGCGTTCATCGTGGGTATAGAAGGGCAGGTTGTAGCGGCCATTGAGGCGACGGGCGAACTTTTCGGCGCGCAGGCACATGTCGCTGGGGGTGCCGTCCATGTTCAGCGGCAGGCCGACCACTACCGCGTCGGGCTTCCATTCCTTGATCAGGGCTTCGACCTGATTCCAGTCCGGGATGCCGTTCTGCGCCTTCAAGGTACACAGCTCGCGGGCCTGGCCGGTGATGACCTGGCCCACGGCCACGCCGATCTGTTTGGTGCCGTAGTCAAACCCGAGGATCAGTCGCAAGGCCATCAGGCGTGCCCCGCCTGGCTGGTCAGCAGGTTGAGGTTGACCCCCAACTGCTTGGCCGCGGCGTTAAGACGCAGCTCGCTGGCGGTATTGAACAGAATGTCGGCATCGAACGGGCAAGTCAGCCACGCGTTGTTGGCCAGCTCTTCTTCCAGTTGCCCGGCGTCCCAGCCCGCGTAGCCCAGGGTAATCAGGCTCTGCTGCGGGCCGACGCCATCGGCGATGGCAAACAGCACGTCCTGGGAGGTGGACAGGGACACGCCCTCCAGGTCGACAGTGGCCTGGAACGTCGGGCCGCTGGGATGCAGCACAAAGCCCCGGTCAGTCTGCACCGGGCCGCCGAAATAGATCGGCACCGCCTGGCAACTGGCCGGTGGCTCGATCTCCGGGCGCAGTTGCTCAAGGATATCCGCCAGGTTCAGGTCCTGCGGGCGGTTGACCACCAGCCCCATGGCGCCATTGGCCGTGTGCTCGACGATATAGGTCAAGGTGTGCGCAAAGTTCGGGTCGGCCATATGGGGCATGGCGATCAGGAATTGGTGCTTGAGGTAAGTCGGGCTGACATTTTTCATGTCCGCTAGTGTGGCGTTGGAGGGGCGAACTGACAAGCTGGGGATGTGTAGGAATACGGTTAGCGGATATGTTCCCCATGTAGGAGCGAGGGCGCGGGTCAGTTGCTGGAAAGCCGGTCGCCCTTGGCAAAACGCCAGGTGCGGATGATTTCCAGGCGGTCGATATCGGCCAGGTCGCCAGTAAACGGGGCAAACGGGGCGGCCAGGCGCACGATGCGTTGCGCCGCCTGGTCCAGCAACGGCTGGCCGGACGACTCCAGCACCAACACTTCATACAGGGAGCCGTCGCGGTTGATCGACACCAGCAGGCGCAAATTGCCGTAGATCTGCTGGCGCCGGGCCTCGTCCGGGTAGTTCAGGTTGCCGATGCGCTCGACCTTCTTGCGCCATTCGTCCTTATACCAGGCGCCTTTGTCGCGCATGGTAGAGGCGGCGTTGAGCCGGTAGATGCGCGGACGCTTGGCGTACAGCTGTTGCTCGTTGGCCAGTTCGGCCTCCAGGCTGGAGATTTCGCTGGAAAGCTGCGAGCTGTCAAATGTGGGGGCAGGTTTGCTTGGCGCAGGCTCAGTTTTCACGGCTTCGCGCTGGGTCACGGCCTTCTGGGGTTTTGGCGCGACGGTGGCGACGGCGGCCTTGGGCGCGGCCTGCTTGACCTCGGGCCTGGCCACTGGGGGCGGGGTGACCTTATTGATCTTGTTGTCCTGGAAGGGCGCCACTTCGGTGGTCTTGGGCACTGCCTTTTTATCCAGGGTGCCGCTGCCCTGCTGATTGTCCTGCGCCAGAAAGTCGGCTTTTTCGGGCTTTTTCTCACTTTTGAAGGTGGCGAGGGTGATTTCCAGGGTTTTGCTGATTTGCTGGGGTTCGACGAAGGTGAAGCCCAGGCCGAGGATCAACGCCAAGTGAATCAGCGCTGCCAGGAACAGGGTAAACCCGAGCCGATCAGCCGGGCGTACGCTGCTGTGGCGGAATTCGGGGGGCAGGTCGGACGGAAGCGTCATAACAGGAAAACCAACATCGCGCGTTTCACAGGTGGCGCATGATAGCGCAATGTTGGTTTACATCCGGCTGTTCTATGTCACTTGGCTTGTAGCTTGTCGGCAATCGCCGCCATGAGCATTTCGCCGATATTGGTGCCGAACGCGTTGTCTATTTCGCGGATACAGGTGGGACTGGTCACGTTGATTTCGGTCAGGTGCTCGCCAATTACGTCAAGGCCTACAAACAGCAGGCCTTTTTCCCGCAGGGTCGGGCCAACCTGGGTAGCGATCCAGCGGTCCTTGTCGCTCAGCGGGCGGGCTTCGCCACGACCACCGGCCGCGAGGTTGCCACGGGTCTCGCCGGCCGCCGGGATACGCGCCAGGCAGTAGTCCACCGGCTCGCCGTCGATCATCAGGATGCGCTTGTCGCCGTCCTTGATCGCCGGCAAGTAGGCCTGGCCCATGATCTGCTGGGTGCCCAGGGCGGTCAGGGTCTCCAGGATCACCGACAGGTTCGGGTCGCCCGCACGGTGACGGAAGATCGAGGTGCCGCCCATGCCGTCCAGCGGCTTGAGGATCACATCGCCGTGCTTGGCGGCAAATTCACGCAGCACGTCGGCGCGGCGGCTGACCACGGTGGGCGGCGTGCACTGTGGGAACAGCGTGGCGAACAGCTTTTCGTTGCAGTCGCGCAGGCTCTGCGGCTTGTTGACGATCAGCACGCCGGCGCGCTCGGCCTGCTCCAACAGGTAGGTGGAGTAGACGAACTCCATGTCGAACGGCGGATCCTTGCGCATCAGGATCACGTCCAGGTCGCTCAAGGGGCTGTCGACCTCGTCTTGCAGCTCGAACCACTTCTCTGGGTTGGCGAACACCTGCAAGGGGCGCATCCGCGCCCGCGCCTCGCCGTCGCCCTGGTACAGGTCGCGCTGTTCCATATAGAACAGGCTCCAGCCACGGGCCTGGGCGGCCAGCAGCATGGCCAGGGAGCTGTCCTTTTTATAGGAGATGCTGGCGATAGGGTCCATGACAATGCCGACGCGAACGCTCATGGGGGATTTCCTCTAGCAAATAAGGGCGCATAAAAGTGGCGTCAGAGTGGCGCTGTGGCTGTTGTGGGTCAAGGAAAAACCACCTTGCCGGTCGGCCGATAGATTGCCTCCCCAGTCTGTGCTAAAAAGGCTGCCATGGCGTGTCGGCCCTTGCACGGCAAGGGTTTTGGCGCTTGTCCCAGGCAGTGCCCGGCAGTACACACCGAAAACCGATTCGCTGTGGCGATGGTAGAGCAGATATGGAACAGCATTCCAACGCCTTGAAAGTGATGGTGATCGACGACTCGAAGACGATTCGCCGCACCGCTGAAACGCTGTTGAAGAACGTAGGGTGCGACGTCATCACGGCCATCGACGGTTTTGATGCCCTGGCCAGGATCGTTGACCATCACCCGCACATTATCTTTGTCGACATCATGATGCCGCGCCTGGATGGCTATCAGACCTGCGCCCTGGTCAAGAACAACCCGGCGTTCAAGGCCATCCCGGTGATCATGCTGTCGTCCAGGGACGGTCTGTTCGACAAGGCCAAGGGGCGCATTGTCGGCGTCGATCAATTTTTGACCAAGCCTTTCAGCAAGGAAGAACTGCTGAGTGCGATCAAGGCCTATGTGCCGGGTTTCGCCGCAGTAGAACAAGCACATTGACCCAGCCCCCCGGGGCTTGCGTCGACCAATGTAGTGGGGAAAACCATGGCACGCGTTCTGATCGTCGACGATTCGCCGACTGAAATGTACAAACTGACCGGCATGCTGGAAAAGCACGGCCACCAGGTCCTCAAGGCCGAGAATGGTGCCGATGGCGTGGCCCTGGCCCGCCAGGAAAAGCCCGATGCCGTCCTGATGGATATCGTCATGCCCGGCCTCAATGGCTTCCAGGCCACGCGCCAGTTGTCCAAGGAGCCCGAAACCAACGGTATCCCGATCATCATCGTCACCACCAAGGACCAGGAAACCGACAAGATCTGGGGCGCACGCCAGGGCGCCAAGGCGTACCTGACCAAGCCGGTGGAAGAAGACAAGCTGATCGAAGTCCTGAACTCGGTGCTCAAGCCCTGACGGCACGTTCCCATGACCGAGTCGCAAACCGCCTTTGAGCTGCTGCTGGACATCGACCGCCGCTGCCGTCTGCTGGCCGCTGATTTGCCGTCCCAGGAAACCCGCTCGCACAGTTGGAGCGGCATCGGCTTTCGCCTGGGCGGGCATTGGTATGTGGCGCCCATGGGCGAAGTCGCCGAAGTGCTGCACGAGCCGCGCTGCACCCTGATGCCCGGGGTCAAGCCCTGGGTCAGGGGCGTGGCCAACCTGCGCGGGCGCTTGCTGCCGGTGATCAACCTGTGTGGGTTCTTCGGCTATGAGCTGTCGGCGGCGCGCAAGCAGCGCCGGGTGCTGGTGATCGAGCACGAAGACACCTTCGTCGGCTTGCTGGTGGATGAGGTGGTCGGCCTGCAGCACTTTGCCCAGGACCTGCTGCACCCGGTGTCCGCCAGCGTGCCCGCGGCCAGCGCCGCGTTTATCCAAGGCCAGTTCAGCGGCGACCCGCCGTGGCAGGTCTTCAGCCCCTTCGCCCTGGCCCAGGCCCCGGGCTTTCTGGATGTTGCCGCATGAGCACCGCCACGCCCGTCAAACCGCAGGAAGCCTCCCGTAGCCGTTCGCAGATCATCGTGCTGTTTATCGCGCTGATCATCTTCATCATGCTGCTGTTCGCCAACTTCGCGTACCTCAACACCCAGTCCACCTACGACAAGCAGTACATCGGCCACGCCGGCGAGCTGCGGG
Organism: Pseudomonas sp. GW821-FHT01D09; assembly: GCF_059422465.1. NCBI lineage: Bacteria > Pseudomonadati > Pseudomonadota > Gammaproteobacteria > Pseudomonadales > Pseudomonadaceae > Pseudomonas > Pseudomonas sp. GW821-FHT01D09. The sequence continues at coordinate 1,966 of NZ_JBWKWY010000054.1, read as the reverse complement.
TGCTGTCCCAGCGCATTGCCAAGAACGCCACCGAGGCCGCAGCCGGCAAGGCCGCCGCGTTCAAGCTGCTGAGCGAGGCGCGCAATGATTTTGCCCAGCGCTGGAGCTACCTGAAAAAAGGCGACCCGGCCACCGGCCTGCCCGCCGCGCCCAGTGCGGTGCGCAGCGAAATGCGTGCGGTGCAGCATGACTGGGAAGCCTTGCTCAAGAACACCGACGTGATCCTGGCCAGCGAGCAGACGGTGCTGTCCCTGCATCAAGTGGCGGCGACCCTGGCCGAAACCGTGCCGCAATTGCAGCTGGAGTCGGAGAAAGTCGTCGAGATCCTGCTGCAACGCGGCGCACCCGCCAGCCAGGTGGCAGTGGCCCAGCGTCAGTCGTTGTTGGCCGAGCGTATCCTGGGGGCGGTCAATACCGTGCTGGCGGGGGATGACACGGCAGTCAAGGCCGCCGACGCCTTTGGCCGCGATGCCAACCGCTTTGGCCAGGTCCTGGCCGGCATGCTCCAGGGCAGCGCTGGCTTGACGATCAGCGAGGTGCAAGACCCGGACGCCCGCGCGCGCCTGGCGGAGATTGCCGAGCTGTTCGAGTTTGTCTCCGGCTCCGTGGATGAGATTCTCGAAACCTCACCGCAACTGTTCCAGGTGCGCGCCTCGGCGAGCCATATCTTCAGCCTGTCGCAAACCCTGCTCGATGAAGCCTCGCACCTGGCCACCGGTTTTGAAAACCTGGCCGGCGGGCGCACCCTCGACACCATCGGCGGCTATGTCCTGGGCTTGCTGGCGCTGGCGTCAATCATCCTGATCGGCCTGGTGATGGTGCGCGAGACCAATCGCCAGTTGCGCGAAACCGCCGAGAAAAACGAACGCAACCAGAACGCGATCATGCGCTTGCTCGACGAGATCGAAGACCTGGCCGACGGCGACCTCACCGTGACCGCCTCGGTGACCGAAGACTTTACCGGCACCATCGCCGACTCCATCAACTATTCGGTGGACCAGTTGCGCGACCTGGTGGCGACCATCAACCTGACTGCCGGTGAAGTGGCCGGCGCCGTACAGGAGACCCAGGCCACCGCCATGCACCTGGCTCAGGCCTCGGAGCACCAGGCCCAGCAGATCGCCGAAGCCTCGACGGCAATCAACCAGATGGCGCAGTCCATCGACCAGGTTTCGGCCAACGCCGCCGAGTCTTCGGCGGTGGCCGAGCGCTCGGTGGAAATCGCCAACAAGGGCAACGAGGTGGTGCACAACACCATCCACGGCATGGATAACATCCGCGAGCAGATCCAGGACACTGCCAAGCGCATCAAGCGCCTGGGGGAGTCGTCCCAGGAAATTGGCGATATTGTCAGCCTGATCGACGACATTGCCGAGCAGACCAACATCCTCGCCCTCAACGCGGCGATCCAGGCGAGCATGGCCGGTGATGCCGGGCGTGGGTTTGCGGTGGTGGCCGACGAAGTGCAGCGCCTGGCCGAACGCTCATCGGCCGCCACCCGGCAGATCGAGAACCTGGTGCGGGCGATCCAGACCGACACCAACGAAGCCGTGATCTCCATGGAGCAGACCACCACCGAAGTGGTGCGTGGCGCACGCCTGGCCCAAGACGCCGGGGTGGCCCTGGAGGAGATCGAAGGGGTGTCCAAGACCCTGGCCGCGCTGATCCAGAGCATCTCCAACGCCGCACAGCAGCAAACCTCGTCGGCGGGGCAGATCTCCCTGACCATGAACGTGATCCAGCAGATCACCAGCCAGACCTCATCGGGCTCCACGGCCACCGCCGAGAGCATTGGCAACCTGGCCAAAATGGCCAGCCAGTTGCGCCGCTCGGTATCGGGCTTCACCTTGCCGGCCGTGCGCAAGACCAATGAATGACATGCCCCCCCAAAACCTGCACAAACCCCCTGTGGGAGCTGGCTTGCCTGCGATAGCGGTGGGGCAGTCGCAATGTATATCGACTGCCC
>NZ_JBWKWY010000053.1:0-20040 GCF_059422465.1 Pseudomonas sp. GW821-FHT01D09 | reverse complement strand
CGATAGCGGTGGGTCAGTTAATGGATACTTGACTGACCCACCGCTATCGCGAGCAAGCCCGCTCCCACATGGGTATTGCGTTGTCTGGGGGGATTTCTTATTCGGCAGGCAGTGCCAGGCGCTGGCCGGACATAAGCAGCGACAAACGACTCAAGCTCATCCACGGCGACCCGGCGGCCTGGCCCTTGATCTGCGCGTCGATGCGCTGGGCTTCGAGCAACAATTGCGCCCAGCGTTGCGCCGAGTGCCGTTGCAGGGCCTTGCTCATCAGGGGCTTGCGCTTGTCCCATACCGGTGGGCGGGCTTGGCTGAAAGCCTTGTCCAGCGGCGTACCCTGGCTGTATTGCAGGGCAATATTGGCCAGCAGGCGCAACTCCCGGGCCAGGGCCCAGAGAATCACTGGCGGTTCCACGCCTTCGCCACGCAGCCCTTCGAGCATACGCAGTGCATGGGCTGGTTCGCCATTGAGTATCGCGTCCACCAACCCGAATACGTCAAAACGCGCACTGTCGGCCACCGCACCTTGCACGGTTTCGACGGTAATCTGCCCGTCTTCGGCCATCAGCTTGAGCTTTTCGATCTCTTGGGCTGCGGCCAGCAAGTTGCCTTCAACCCGGGCGGCGATCAGCTCGACCGCGTCCTGGCTGGCAGACAACCCGGCCTGGGACAGGCGCTGGCGGATCCATTGCGGCAACTGACTGCTGTCGACCGGCCAGATCTGGATGAACTGGGTCTGCGGCCCTTCCACCAGCGCCTTGCCCCATTTGGTTTTCTGCGCGCTGCCATCGAGCTTGGGCAGGCTGATCAGCAACAGCGTGTCCTCGGCGGGGCGGGCGCAATATTCCATCAGGGCCGCCGCGCCTTTGTCGCCGGGCTTGCCCGAGGGCAGGCGCAGCTCCAGCAGGCGTTTTTCGGCAAACAGCGACATGCTGGCCCCGGCCTGGAGCAGGGTGCCCCAGTCGAAGCTGGCGTCGGCGCTGAACACCTGGCGTTCATCAAAGCCTTGCTGGCGCGCCGCCTGGCGGATGGTGTCGGCGGCTTCCTGGCACAGCAGCGGATCATCGCCACTGACGATGTACACAGGCGCGAGGTTGCCTTGCAGGTGCTTGGCGAGTTGGGCGGGGGCGAGTTTCATAGGCTGGATGGACGGGGCGCATGGCGCGCCCCGTCTGGTTTACTCGGCAGGGACTTCAACAGGCGACTGTTTCGGCACGCTGTTTTCATAGTCCTGCGCGGCTTTCAGTGCCTCGGCGTCTGCCTTGGCCTTGGCGTCGGCAGTCTGCTGCAGGGCATCGAGCTGGGCCGGGCTGATCATCTGCAGGCGCAGGACCATCCGCTGGACCAGGTCACGGCGCATTTCATTACGCACCTGAGTGACCTCGGTGTCGGAACCCACCAGGTTGTTGCCGTCATGGGTCACGACTTTCTGCACTTGTAGCTTGTCGCTGATCAGCGGCAACTGGTCGTGGCCCTGGATCTGGAACATGAGCACGTTGCTCAACTCGATGTCCGAAGAGCGGCCGGCACTGGCGTAGCTGAGGTTGCGCTGGGTCTCTTTCTCATCGACCAACACCAGCTTGTAAGCCGCGCCGTTATAGACTTTGACGCCGCTGTTTTCCAGGGTTTGACGCAGCTGGGTCACGGTTTCGCCATAGGCGTTGCGTGCGCTGACATCCAGTTCCTTGATCGCCAGTTCCGTGGTGCCGGTGCCGCGCAGCTGGAAGCCGCAAGCGCTCAGCAGTACGGCAAGGCCCATCACCAGCAGGTTGCGTTTGATCATTTTATTGCTCCCCTTGAAACCATGTGGGCCTTATCGAGGCCCTGGAGGTTTGTTCGGCGCCGGGGCTCTTGCCCTGGCGCCCGATCCGATTAGCTTGCGACGATATTGACCAGTTTGCCGGGCACCACGATCACTTTGCGGATCGTCAGGCCTTCGGTGAAGCGCAGCACGTTCTCGTTGCTACGCGCGGCGGCTTCGACTTCTTCGCGGCTGGCGCTGGCAGGCATGTCGATCTGGCCGCGCAGCTTGCCGTTGACCTGAATCACCAGTTGCAGGGTGTCCTGTACCAGGGCGCTGTCATCTGCTGTGGGCCATGGGGCATCGATCACCGCGCCGCTGTGGCCCAACTGGCTCCACAGGTCGTGGCTGATGTGCGGGGTAATCGGCGCCAGCAGCAGGACGACGGTTTCCAGGCCTTCCTGTACCAAGGCGCGGTCCTGTTCGGTGGCCTGTGGCGCTTTTTCCAACACGTTCATCAGCGTCATCACCTGGGCGATGGCGGTGTTGAACTTGTGGTGCTGGCCCACGTCCTGGCCGGCTTGCTTGATCGCCAGGTGGGTGCTGCGGCGAATGAGCTTTTGCTCGTCGCTCAACGACGCCACGTCCAGTTTGCCCGGCAGGCCCTGGCTGACATGGGCGTGCGCCAGGCGCCAGACGCGCTTGAGGAAGCGGTGCGAACCTTCGACGCCGGAGTCGGACCATTCGGCGCTCATGTCGGGCGGCGAGGCGAACATCATGAACAGGCGGCAGGTGTCGGCGCCGAACTGATCGATCATCGACTGAGGGTCGACGCCGTTGTTCTTCGACTTGGCCATCTTCTCGGTGCCGCCGATTTCCACCGGCAGGCCGTCGGATTTCAGCTTGGCGCTGATGACCTTGGCCTTGCTGTCACGCTCAAGCTCCACGTCCGCCGGGTTGAACCAGGTGTAGGCGCCATTGGCTTCGCGGCGATAGTACGTCTCGGCGATCACCATGCCCTGGGTCAGCAGGTTCTTGAACGGCTCGTTGGAACTGACCAGCCCTTCGTCACGCATCAGCTTGTGGAAGAAGCGCGCATACAGCAGGTGCAGGATCGCGTGTTCGATGCCACCGATGTACTGATCCACCGGCAACCAGTGGTCGGCCGCGGATTTTTCCACCAGGCCGCCTTCATAGTGCGGCGAGGCGTAGCGGGCGTAGTACCACGAGGACTCGACGAAGGTGTCCATGGTGTCGGTTTCGCGCTTGGCAGGCTGGCCGCATTTCGGGCAACTGCACTCGTAGAACTCGGGCATGCGCGCCAATGGCGAACCGGCGCCGTCCGGCACCACGTCTTCGGGCAGTATCACCGGCAATTGGTCTTCCGGTACTGGCACGTCGCCACAGCTTTCGCAGTGGATGATCGGGATCGGGCAACCCCAGTAGCGCTGGCGGCTGATACCCCAGTCGCGCAGGCGGAACTGGGTGCGCGAGGCACCGAGGTTTTTCTTGATCAGCGCGACTTCCATGGCGTCGAAGGCGCCTGCGAAGTCCAGGCCGTCGAACTCGCCGGAGTTGATCAGGGTGCCGTGTTCGTTATAGGCGTCCTGCCACGGGGCCGGGTTGGTTTCACCGGAGCTGGTGCGCACCACGGACTTGATCGGCAGGTTGTATTTGGTGGCGAATTCAAAGTCGCGCTCGTCATGGGCGGGCACGGCCATTACTGCGCCATCGCCGTAGTGCATCAGCACATAGTTGGCGACCCAGACCGGCAGCTTTTCGCCGGTCAGCGGGTGCTCGACGAACAGCGAGGTCGGCAGGCCCTTTTTCTCCTGGGTGGCGACGTCGGCTTCGGCCACGCTGCCGCCTTTGCATTCGGCGATAAAGGCCTGCAGCTCAGGGTTGTTCTGGGCGGCCAGGGTGGCCAGCGGGTGTTCGGCGGCCACGGCGACGTAGGTCGCGCCCATCAGGGTGTCCGGGCGGGTGGTGAAGACTTTCAGGGCGCCAGCAACGCCTATGGAATCGACGTTGTACGGGAACTGCACTTCCATGCCCTTGGACTTGCCGATCCAGTTGCGCTGCATGGTCTTGACCTGTTCAGGCCAGCCCGGCAGGTCGTCGAGGCTCGACAAGAGTTCATCGGCGTAGGCGGTGATCTTGAAGTAGTACATCGGGATTTCGCGCTTCTCGATCAGCGCGCCGGAACGCCAGCCGCGACCGTCGATCACCTGCTCGTTGGCCAGGACGGTCTGGTCGACCGGGTCCCAGTTCACGGTGCCGCTTTTTTTGTAGATCACGCCTTTCTCGAACAGGCGGGTGAACAGCCATTGTTCCCAGCGGTAGTAGTCCGGCTTGCAGGTGGTCACTTCGCGGGACCAGTCCACGGCCAGGCCCAGGCTGCGCAGCTGGGTCTTCATGTAGGCGATGTTTTCGTAGGTCCACTTGGCGGGCGCTACGTTGTTTTTCATCGCGGCGTTTTCCGCGGGCATGCCGAAGGCGTCCCAACCCATAGGTTGCAGGACATTCTTGCCGAGCATGCGCTGGTAGCGGGAAATCACGTCGCCGATGGTGTAGTTACGCACGTGCCCCATGTGTAGTTTGCCGCTGGGGTAAGGGAACATCGATAGGCAGTAGTAAGTCTCCTTGCCTGGCTGTTCACTGACTTCAAAGGACTTTTGCTCGTCCCAGAAAGTTTGGGCGGCATTTTCTATTTCACGGGGCTGATAGTGTTCGTGCATGGCTACTTTTGAACTGAATAGGGGTGGCCTAATCCTCTTCGGTGCATTGTCCGGGTTGATCGACACCAAAAAGCGGCGCGTCCGTGCCCAAACCCTGCGGGAAGTGGAGTTACAGGAAGCGCCGTAGCATACATGACCCCGCTCTATCGAGGGAAACCCTGATTGCGCAGTGCAGGCCGTTGGTCGCGGCACCCGGTTGGTTCCGTCAGCGCAGCTACGCTGTTTATTGGGGAGTGAGACTTATCTTTAATGAGGTGAGGGGATGGTTGATTCGCAGCGAATGATAACGAAACCGGAAGTGTATGAAGGACTGATCGACCGCTTGGGTCGAGCGCTGGATGCGGCAAGAACCGCGGGCCGATTGCGTGACGAGCGGCCCGCAGAGTTGGAACTGCGCGGTTTGAGCCCCGCAGAGTTCGAGGTGATCAAGGCCTACCTGGACTTGAACGCCCGCCCAGTCCCGCAATGGGTGGCGCCTGTGCCAGCCAGGGAGCCTGTGCGATCGTCCAAGGTGGTATGGCTCAAGGACTTGTCGGCCGCTCGCGGCCCGGAAATCCGCGCCGTACGGTTCAAGTAACCACTTCAGTGCCTGTTCCACACGGGTAAAGATTGTCGCTAAACCCCGTTACACCTTAGGCTTCGGGCATCTTTGGAGATGCTCGATGCCTATTCGTTATTTCATCAAACAATTATTGCTGCCGCCCGGCATTCTCTTGCTGCTGCTGGCCCTTGCCTGGTGGTTTCGCCGCACCCGTCCACGCTTGGCCGGCGTGTGTTTTGCCCTGGGGTTTGGCGGGATGTGGCTGATCAGCTTGCCGGTGATGGTGGAGTGGGGCGCCCGCGCCCTGGAAACCGAGCCCCCACTGGCCGTGGAAGACTGGGCCAGCCTGGCGCAACGGGCCGATGCCATTGTGGTGCTGGGCTCGGGCCGTGAGCGGGGGGACCCGGCCTGGGGCGCTGATCAGCCGACCGGGATCGGCCTGGAGCGTCAGCGCTATGCGGCGCGATTGGCCAAGGCGTCGGGGCTGCCGGTGCTGACCAGCGGCGGCCTGCACTACGGCACGCCGCCCAGCGAGGCGCAGTTGATGGCGGTGTCGATGCAGGATGACTTTGGCGTGGCCGTGCGCTGGAAGGAAGAGCGCAGCCGCACCACCTGGGAAAATGCGCAGATGAGCGCCGAGATCCTGCTGCCCCAGGGCGTCAAGCGCGTGGTGGTCGTGACCCAGGCCTGGCATATGCCGCGTTCGGTGTGGAGCTTCGAGAAGGCCGGCTTTACCGTGGTGCCGGCGCCGGTCGGCTTCCTGGGGGTGGATAATGCCCGGCCGCTGGGCGGTTGGATGCCGGAATTCAAGTCGATCTGGCAGAGCGGGCAGTTGATTAATGAGGCGGTCGGGCAGGTGGGTTACCGGCTGTTCTACCGTTAACGGCGCACATCAAAATGTAGGGCTTGTGTGGGAGCGGGCTTGCCCGCGATGGCGGTGTATCAGTCAGCATTTTTAGTGACTGACCCACCTCCATCGCGGGCAAGCCCGCTCCCACATTGGGTGTCAGACGGTCTTGGCCATGCGCCCGGCCAGCAGCGCCCAGCCAAACAGCCCCAGGCACAGGATGATCAGCGGCCACGAACGCCATTGCAGGTACGGCGTCAGGTTATGCATGGGCACGACCTCGCCATAGAGAATGCCGCGCTCGAACTGCGGGATCTGCTCGGTGATCTGCCCGAACGGGTTGATCAGGCCGGTCACGCCGTTGTTGGTGGCGCGGATCATCCAGCGGCCGGCTTCCAGGGCGCGCATCTGGGCCATTTGCAGGTGCTGCAAGGGGCCGATGGAGGTGCCGAACCAGGTGTCATTGCTGATGGTCAGCAGCAAGTCGCTGCGGGCGGCGAGGCCGGCGGCGAACTCCGGGTAGACCACTTCGTAGCAGATATACGGCGCGATCTGATAGCCCTTGGCTTGCAGCAGTGCCTGGTCTTCGGGACCGCGGGCAAAGTCCGACATCGGCAGGTCGAAGAACGCAATCAGGCCGCGCAATACATCCTGCAATGGCACGTACTCGCCAAAGGGCACCAGCTTTTGCTTCAAATAGGTGCCATCACCCTGGCCGACCACGGTGATGCCATTGAAATAGCGCTTTTCATGACGCACTTCCTGGCGGATCGGCACGCCGGTGATCATCGCCGCGTTCCGATCGGCGGCGAACTTGCCCATCATCCCCAGGTAGCCCTCGACGGACTCCATGAGCACCGGCACAGCAGTTTCCGGCCAGATCAGCAGGTCCACGCGCTTGGAGGCAAAGCTCATGTCGCGGTACAGCGCCAGTTGCGCGTTGAGCTGCGCCGGGTCCCACTTCATGCTTTGCTCGACATTGCCCTGGATCGCCGCGACGCTTAGCGGCTCGCCAGCGGGGCTGGTCCAGGCGTGATGCTTGAGCGCCAGGCCAATCGCCCAGGGCGCGACCAGCAGCACCAGGCCCGCGCCGATAAACGCGTTGCGCCTGGTCGCCAGCAAGCGCGGCAGGTTGACGAGCAGCGCTGCGCTCAAGGCCAGGACAAACGAAATCAGCCATACCCCACCCAACGGTGCGAGCCCGGCCAGCGGGCCGTCGAGTTGGCTATAACCGGAGTACAACCAGGGGAAACCTGTCAGGAACCAGCCGCGAAATGCTTCCTGGCCCACCCACAGCGCGGCAAACGCCAGGGCATCGGCCAGGGGCGCTTCGTTACGGCGCAGCCAGCGGGCCCAGAGCCAGGCGGGCAGGGCAAAAAACAAGGCAATCGCGGCGGTGAACGCCAGCATCAACAGCCCGGCCAGCAATACCGAAGCGCCGCCAAAGTGATGGATGCTGTAGTAGATCCAGCTGGTGCCCGCGCCAAACAGGCCAAAACCGAAACACCAGCCACGCCCGAAGGCCTGGCGGGGTATCAGTTGGCGCATTCCGGCGTAGAACACCCCGACCGCCACCAGTGCCAGCGGCCAGATATCGAACGGCGCCAGCGCCAGGGTGGTGATAGCACCGGCCACCACGGCCAGCAGGTTACCGGGCCAGCCGGGTGCGGTGAGACGGCGCATATCAGTCCTTAGCGGGCAATAGGTGTCAGGCGGATCAGGTGGATACGACGGCTATCGGCATTCAGGATGCGGAAGCGGTAGGCGCCGATCTCGGTGGTTTCGTTGCGCTTGGGCAGATGGCCAAAGGCACTCATCACCAGGCCGCCGACAGTGTCGAACTCATCGTCGGAGAATTCGCTGTCGAAGAACTCGTTGAAGTTCTCGATTGGCGTCAGTGCCTTGACCAGGAAGTCCCCGCTGGGCAGCGGCTTGATGTAGCTGTCTTCTTCGACGTCGTGTTCGTCTTCGATATCGCCGACGATCTGTTCCAGCACGTCTTCGATGGTCACCAGGCCTGCGACGCCGCCGTATTCGTCAATCACGATGGCCATATGATTGTGGTTGGCGCGAAACTCGCGCAGCAGCACATTCAGGCGCTTGGACTCGGGTACGAAGGTCGCAGGCCGCAGCAGGTCCTTGATGTTGAAGCTGTCGCCGTTCTCCTTGAGGATCAGCGGCAGCAGGTCCTTGGCCAGCAAGACACCCATGACGTCGTCATGGCTTTCGCCGATCACCGGGTAGCGCGAGTGCGCCGAGTCGATCACGGCCGGGAGGAATTCCCGTGGGGTCTGGGTCGCCTTGATGCTGATCATCTGCGAGCGCGGGACCATGATGTCCCGGACTTGCAGGTCAGCCACCTGGATGGCGCCTTCGACGATGGCCAGCGCTTCGCTGTCCAGCAACTTGTTCTGATGGGCCTCGCGCAGCAGCTCCAGCAGCTCCTGGCGGTTTTTCGGCTCGTGGGCAAAAGCCTGGGTCAGTTTACCCAGCCATGACTTTTGCCCGTTGCTCGATCGGTCTTCGCTCATAGCGATTACTCTAAATCCTTGATTGTTTCAGTTGAGTGTCGATTAGTGTTCGTCGTCTGCATAGGGGTCAGGGTGCCCCAACTCTGCAAGCAACGTTCGTTCCAGAGCTTCCATTTCTTCGGCTTCTTCATCATCTATATGGTCGTAACCCAACAGATGCAAGCAGCCGTGCATGACCAAGTGGGCCCAGTGGGCCTCCAGGGCCTTGCCTTGTTCCTTTGCCTCGCGCTCCACCACCGCGACGCAGATCACCAGGTCACCCAGCAACGGGATATCCAGCAGTTCATCCGGCACATCGGCGGGGAACGACAGCACATTGGTCGCGTAGTCTTTCTGGCGCCAGGTGTGATTCAGTTCGCGGCCTTCAGGTTCATCCACCAGACGAATGGTCAGTTCCGAGTCGGCGCTGCGCTGGCGCAGGGCCAGTGTGCACCAGTGGCGGAACTGTTCTTCGCTGGGGGCTGGCGCTTGGGTGGCCAGTTGCAGATCAAGCTCAAGCATCGCGGCGGTTGTCCTTGGACAGGCCGTCGTCGCGGTGTTCAAAGCGCTCGTAGGCCTCGACAATGCGCTGTACCAGCGGGTGACGCACCACATCCTTGGGCATGAAGTGGGTAAAGCTGATGCCCGGTACGTCCTTGAGCACCTCGATCACCTGGCCCAGGCCTGACTTGGTGCCCTTGGGCAGGTCGACCTGGGTGATATCGCCGGTGATCACGGCCGTGGAGCCGAAACCGATACGGGTCAGGAACATCTTCATCTGCTCGACGGTGGTGTTCTGGCTTTCGTCGAGGATGATGAAGCTGTTGTTCAGGGTGCGGCCGCGCATATAGGCCAGCGGGGCGATCTCGATCACCTGGCGCTCGATCAGCTTGGCCACGTATTCAAAGCCGAGCATTTCATACAGCGCGTCGTACAGCGGGCGCAGGTACGGGTCGATTTTCTGGGCCAGGTCGCCGGGCAGAAAGCCCAGTTTCTCGCCCGCTTCCACCGCTGGGCGCACCAACAGGATGCGTCGCACCTGTTCGCGCTCCAGGGCGTCCACTGCACAGGCCACCGCCAGGTAGGTCTTGCCGGTGCCGGCCGGGCCGATACCGAAGTTGATGTCGTTGCCGAGGATTTCCTTGACGTAGCGCTGCTGATTCAAGCCGCGCGGGCGAATCATGCCTTTTTTGGTACGCAGCGCCACGCTGGCTTCGGCCACCGGGTTGTTGGCCAGGTCTTCTACGGCGGATTCCTGCAGGTACAGGTGCACGGTTTCCGGCGACAGTTCGCTACCCTTGGTTTCGCGGTAGAGGCGACGCAGCAGGTTTTCTGCAGACGTGGTGTGCTGGGGTTCGCCAATCAGCTCGAACTGGTTGCCGCGGTTGCGGATCTCGATGCTCAGGCGTTGTTCGATCAGGCGCAGGTGCTCGTCGAACTGTCCGCACAGGTTGGCGAAACGACGAGCCTCAAACGGCTCGAGGAGGAAACGATGGGGTTCTGCTATGGGTGCGTTCAAGGTTGCTTTTAGCCGCCCTTTGGCTGTTTAGGTGAAATAGAGGATAACGCCAGCCGCCGGTGTGCGAAAGCACTTAAATGGCCTGGGTTCGCTCTCAGGAGCAACGAAGAACCCCTGTGGGAGCTGGCTTGCCTGCGATAGGGCCGGCCCATTCAAAAGAGATACCGCCTGTTACATCGCTATCGCAGGCAAGCCAGCTCCCACATTTGATCTGCATTTGTCCCGAATCCGCCGCGTCAGTTGATCAACGAGCCGCGCAGCGAGTGCGGTTGCGCCGCGTCGATGTGCACGTCGGCGAACTGGCCGATCAGCGTCGGGTTATCGCAACGGAAGTTGACGATCCGATTGTTCTCGGTGCGTCCCTGCAACTCGCCCGGGTCTTTTTTCGAGTAATCGGTGACCAGGATGCGCTGGGTCGAACCGACCATTTGTCGGCTGATCTCGAACCCCTGCTGGTTGAGGCGATGTTGCAGCGCGTTCAGGCGCTCCTTTTTCAGCGCCTCCGGGGTTTCGTCCAGCAGGTCGGCAGCCGGGGTGCCCGGGCGCTGGCTGTAGACGAAGGAGTAGGAGAAGTCGAAACCGACGTCTTCAATCAGCTTCATGGTCTGCTGGAAGTCTTTCTCGGTCTCGCCGGGGAAGCCGACGATAAAGTCCGAACTGATGCAGATGCCCGGCACGGCGGCGCGCAGTTTGCGCAGCTTGGACTTGTACTCCAGGGCCGTGTGGTTGCGCTTCATCGCCGAAAGGATGCGGTCCGAACCCGATTGCACCGGCAAATGCAGGTGCTTGACCAGCTCCGGCACTTCGGCGTGGGCCTGGATCAGGCTGTCGGAGAACTCCAGCGGGTGCGAGGTGGTGTAGCGAATGCGCTCGATGCCGTCTACCGCCGCGACCACGCGAATCAGCTCGGCCAGGTCCGCCAGGCGCCCATCGTGGGTCTGGCCGCGATAGCCGTTGACGTTCTGCCCCAGCAGGGTCACTTCCCGCACGCCGTTTTCGGCCAGGTGGATGATTTCCGCCAGCACGTCGTCGAACGGGCGGCTGACTTCTTCGCCACGGGTATACGGCACCACGCAGAAGGTGCAGTACTTGCTGCAACCTTCCATCACCGACACATAGGCACTGGGGCCGTCGATGCGTGGTTCGGGCAAGTGGTCGAATTTTTCGATTTCCGGGAACGAGACGTCCACTTGCGGCAGCTTGGTGATACGCGCAGCGTCGATCATTTCCGGCAGGCGGTGCAGGGTCTGCGGGCCGAAGACCACGTCGACATAGGGCGCGCGGTCGCGAATGGCCGCGCCTTCCTGGCTGGCCACGCAACCGCCGACGGCGATCACCATGTCCGGGTTGGCCAGTTTCAGTTCGCGCCAGCGGCCCAGCTGCGAGTAGACCCGGTCCTGGGCCCGTTCGCGGATCGAGCAGGTATTGAGCAGGATCACGTCGGCATCTTCGGCGCGAGCCGTGACTTCCAGGGCCTGATGTTCACCCAGCAGATCGACCATGCGCGAGCTGTCGTACTCGTTCATCTGGCAACCGTGGGTTTCGATGTAAAGCTTCTTGGCCATGGGAATCGTCAACTGGTGGTAAAGAACCGCGCATTATAGGGGGCATGCCCATTGGTTCCTAGCACTGTGCATCGGGTGCCATGCTATAGTTCGCGCCCTCATTTATATCCGCCGATGTGCTGCCCGCCCCCCATGACCAAACGTGAAGCTCCAATCTACAAGGTGATTTTCCTTAACCAAGGCCAGGTGTTCGAAATGTACGCCAAGCAGATCTATCAAAGTGATCTGTGGGGCTTTTTGGAAGTGGAAGAGTTCGTCTTTGGCGAGCGCACACAGCTGGTCGTCGATCCGGGCGAGGAAAAACTCAAGGCCCAGTTTGAAGGCGTGGTGCGCAGTTTTGTGCCGATGCATTCGATTGTGCGCATCGACGAAGTCGAACGCCTGGGCACGCCGAAGATCAGCGAGGCGCGGGGTGTGAGCAATGTCATGCCGTTTCCGATGCCGATGCCTGAGAAGTAGGCTTTTAGACCGCGTCGCGCCCATCGCAGGCAAGCCAGCTCCCACATTTGAATGTGTTCACAAATCAAAATGTGGGAGCTGGCTTGCCTGCGATGACGTCAGAAGGGTTTAGATAACCTCAAGGCAGCGGCGAAAAAGGCGAACGCCCATCCGCGCTCTGCAGTTCCTGCAGGTAATTGCGGAAAATCTGCCCCAGCACCTGGGTCGCCACTTCCAGCTCATCGCGCTGCATGTGTTCGGCCACTTCGTCAGCGGTGTCGAGCGCATCTTCGGCGCCATTGACCGCCGCCATCTTCAGCACGATATACGCCTGCACGTTATTGGCCGGTACGCCTTCGCCATGGAAGAACATGCTGCCCAGCTTGAACTGCGCCTCGGCATGCCCCTGCAACGAGGCCTTCTCAAAGAAGCTCAAGGCTTTATTGAGATCACGGGCAGGGTTTTTGTCGTCGTAGAAGAATTCGCCCAGCTCGTATTGCGCCTGCGCATCCCCGCCATCGGCCAGTGCCTGGCAGGCGCTCAGCGCCTCGGCCTGGCTGTCGGGCTGAGTATTGAGGGTGCAACGCCCCATCGCCGGGATCAACAATGAGTTACCGCCCGCTTGTGCATGCGCAAGCAGCGGCTGAAGGAGCAACAGGCAGCCCAGAACCAGGGTGCGGCCGGTGCGTTTCATGGGAATCGACTTACCTCTGACGGGGCGCGTGGAGCCACGTGGGGATCCAATAAGCGCGCATTATGAAATAAGCAGGCCTCTGCTTACAAAGTCTTTACTCGTTTTTCTGCTGCGTGGGCAAGTTATCTGCCGGATTGCAGGTGATTTCTCGAAAAAACGAGGAAATTTCTGTAAGCAAGGTAACAAATCTGACGCCGCCAGGGGCGGCGTCAGGTTGTGGCTGTCTTACTTCAATGCGGCGAAGGCACGTTCGGCAGCATCCAGGGTCAGTTTCAGCTCGGTCTCGCCATGGGCGATGGAGGTGAAACCGGCCTCAAAGGCGCTCGGCGCTAGGTACACGCCGCCTTCGAGCATCAGGTGGAAGAAGCGCTTGAACAGGTTGGCATCGCTGCCCATCACATCGTCAAAGGTCACGATGTCGTCGGCACCGCTGAAATACAGGCCGAACATGCCACCGGCCTGGGTCGTGACGAACGGAATGCCTGCCGCATCGGCGCGTTGTTGCAGGCCGTCGAGCATGCGCGTGGTGTAGTCGCTTAACTCGGCATGGAAGCCCGGGCGGTTGATCAGGCGCAGGGTGGTCAGGCCGGCGGCCATGGCCAGCGGGTTACCGGACAGGGTGCCGGCCTGGTAGACCGGGCCCAGCGGCGCGATGTGCTGCATGATTTCGCGCTTGCCGCCGAAGCAGCCCACCGGCATGCCGCCGCCGATGATCTTGCCGAAGGTGCTCAGGTCCGGCGTCACGCCGTAGTAAGCCTGGGCGCCACCGAGGGCGACGCGAAAGCCGGTCATCACTTCATCGAAAATCAACACCACGCCGTGCTGGTCGCACAGGGTGCGCAGGCCTTCCAGGAAACCGGGCGCTGGCGGCACGCAGTTCATATTGCCGGCCACCGGCTCGACGATGATGCACGCCACCTCCTGGCCGACTTCGCTGAGCATGGTTTCGACGGCAGCGATGTCATTGAACGGCAGGGTCAGGGTGTGCTTGGCAAACGCCGCCGGCACGCCGGCCGAACTCGGTACGCCCTGGGTCAGCAGGCCGGAGCCGGCCTTGACCAGCAGGCTGTCGGAGTGGCCGTGGTAGCAGCCTTCAAACTTGATGATGCTGTCGCGGCCGGTGAAACCACGGGCCAGGCGAATCGCGCTCATGGTCGCTTCGGTGCCGGAGCTGACCATGCGCACCATCTCCATCGACGGCACGATCGAGCACACCAGGTCCGCCATCTCGGTTTCCATGGCGGTGGGCGCGCCATAGGACAGGCCGTGCTCCAGTTGCTTGCGCACCGCGTCCAGCACGTCGGGATGGCTGTGGCCAAGAATCATCGGCCCCCAGGAACCCACGTAGTCCACATAGCGCTTGTCATCTTCATCGGTGACGTAGGCGCCTTCGGCGTGCTTGAAGAACAACGGCGTGCCACCGACGCTCTTGAATGCGCGCACGGGGGAGTTCACACCACCGGGGATATGTTTCTGGGCATTGGCAAACAGGGTTTCGGAACGAGACATGGGCAGGCTCTCTGAATTCAGGATTTAAGGAGTTCGTTGAAGGCGCGGGCGCGGCGCGTCACGTCCCGGGGGCTGTCGGCACCGAACAGGCCGTGGACCACCGCCAGCAGGTCGGCGCCGTGTTCCACCAGGGGCGCGGCGTTTTCCAGGGTGATGCCGCCGATCACGCAGATCGGCACCTGCAAGCGCGCGCGGGCCTGGGCCAGCAGTTCAACGGTGGCCGCGGGCGCGCCGGGCTTGGTCGTGGAATTGAAGAAGCGCCCAAAGGCAACATAGCTGGCGCCTTCGCGTGCGGCCTGTTCGGCCAGTTCGATCTGGCTGTGGCAGGTGGAACCGATGATGGCATTGCGCCCGAGCAGCGCCCGGGCCGGGGTCAGCGGGCCGTCGGTCTGGCCCAGATGTACGCCGACGCCCAGGCGCGCGGCCAGCTCGGCATCGTCATTGATGATCAGTTGGGTCTTGTAGCGCGAGCACAATTCACGCAGCGCCTCGGCTTCGCGCAGGCGCCGGGCCTCGTCGCTGCTTTTATCGCGGTACTGCAGCAAGGTCACGCCGCCTTCCAGCGCGGCCTCGACGTAGGACAGGAACTTACCGGCCAATAGTTGGCTGTCGGTAATGGCGTACAGGCCACGTAGTTTCATCGAGCAGGCCCCTTGATATTACCCACAGAAATCCAATGGCAGGCGACGCGGCACAAACTGCCCCTGGCCCAGTTGTTCGGCATCGCGCAAGGTGCGCCAGGTGTAATTGAGTGCCGACTCCACGGCGCTGGCCAGGCCTTCGCCCTGGGCCAGGCGACCGGCCAGGGCGCTGGCCAGGGTGCAACCGGAGCCATGATAGCTGCCGGGCAGGCGCTGGCAGGTAAACGTGTGGCGTGTGCCGTCGCGGCTGTAGAGACGATTGTGCACCTCATGCTCGTCGCCATGACCGCCGGTGATCAACAGGTGCTTGATAAACGGCAGCAGTTTCTCGGCGCATTCGTCCGCCGTGCCGTCGGGCAGTTCGGCGAGGATGCGGGCTTCAGGCAGGTTGGGCGTGGCAATCAGCGACAGAGGCAACAGCCGCTCGCGCATTGCATAGCCGACTTCATCCTTGCCCAGGCTGCCGCCGCCACCGGCGCGCAGCACCGGGTCGCAGACCACCGGCAGGTGTGGGTGCTGCTGGAGCAGTTCGACCACGGTATCGACCATCACCGTGGAGCCGAGCATGCCCAGCTTGACCGCCGCAACTTGCGAGTCGCCGAGCACGGCATTGGCCTGGGCCAATACCCACTCGCGGTCGAGCACGCGGAAGTCGCTGACATTCACGGTGTTCTGCACGGTCAGCGCGGTCACGGCCGGGGCCGCATGACAGCCTTGGGCGAGCAGGGCTTCGATATCTGCCTGCAAGCCGGCGCCACCACTGGGATCATGGCCGGAGAGACAGAGGACAACGGGGCGAGAGCTGTAGATATTCATGGTGCGCGAGCTTACCACCAAACGCTTTTTGCGTGGCTGTTGGCCGGTGCCTGTATTTCACACTGAAAGACGCGCAAAAATGGCTATAAGCCATCATTTATTTCTAGCCGTTTGCACGCTGAAAGCCCCGTCCTAGAGCCTTTCAAAAAATTATTTCAATGGTGTCTTTTGGCCTTTACCGGCTATGCTAGAGTGGATCCAAACAACTTAATGTATGCCGGTGTACGTCTTCTCAAAAGGAATGGGGGGCTTTTGACATCACCGGACAGGCCACGCTGGGGCTCTATGCGCTATTTGCTGATGTTTCTCTTGTGCGGGCTGCCGATGCTGGCCGGCGCCGTCGAGTTCAATGAAACCACCCGCAGCCTTCCCCTGGGCCGGGTCATGCAAGTACTGGAAGACCCAAGTGGCGGCATCACCATCGCCGAGGCCCGTTCAGCGGCACTGGCCAGTCGCTACACCCACCATGATAAAGACACCCTAAATGCCGGCTATTCGCGCTCGGCATTCTGGCTCAAGGTCGACCTGCATTACCTGCCCAGGGAGCCTCACGCCCCGCGCACCTGGCTGCTGGAGCTGGCCTACCCGCCCCTTGATCATCTTGAGTTGTACGTCCCCGATGAGGCCGGTGGCTACCGCCTGGCTGGGCGTACCGGGGACGCATTGCCCTTTGCCAGCCGCGAGGTCCGCCAGAACAACTACTTGTTCACTGTCGACTTCAAGGCGGGCGAGCAGAAAACCCTCTACCTGCGCCTGCAAAGCGAAGGTTCGATCCAGGCACCGCTGACCCTGTGGTCGAGCACCGCCTACCTGGAAGACCAGCCGCTGCGCCTGTATGTGCTGGGCCTGATCTACGGCGTGCTGCTGGGCATGCTGGTGTACAACCTGTTTATCTACCTCAGTGTGCGTGACACCAGTTACCTCTATTACATCCTCTACATCGCCTCGTTCGGCCTGTACCAGCTCTCGGTGAATGGCGCGGCGGTGGAATATTTCTGGCCCGATAACCCCTGGTGGGCGAATGCGGCGACGCCGTTCCTGATCGGCGCCTCGGCGTTGTTCGGCAGCCTGTTTGCCCGCAGCTTCCTGCACACCGCCCTCTACAGCCGTTGGCTTGACCGGCTGCTGCTGGTGCTGGTGGGTACGGGGGCGGCGGTGATGCTGTTGTCGCTGATGGCCAGCTATGCCCTGGCCTTGCGCCTGGCGACCGCGCTGGCGCTGGTTTTCACCGTGACCATCTTTGTCGCCGGGATCAAGGCTTGGTGCTGTGGCCAACGGGTGGCGCGGTATTTCATCATCGCCTGGTCGGCGTTCTTGATCGGCGGGGTGGTCAATACGCTGATGGTGCTGGGCTACCTGCCCAACGTGTTTCTCACCATGTATTCCAGCCAGATCGGCTCGGCCATCGAAGTCGCCCTGTTGTCCCTGGCCCTGGCTGACCGGATCAACGCGATGCGCGAACAGCAGGCGCAAATCCTGTTTGATGCCAGCCAGAAACTGGAAGTGCTCAACCAGCAACTGGCTCACAGCAACCAGTTGAAAGACGAGTTCCTCGCGACCCTGACCCATGAGCTGCGCACGCCGATGAATGGGGTGATTGGCTCATTGGAACTGATGCAGACCGTGCCCCTGGCCGGGGACCTGGCGCAGTACCAGCAAACCGCCGCCGGCTCGGCGCGGGACATGATGCGCATGGTCAACGGCATTCTCACCCTCACCGAGTTGCAAGCCGGCCGCTTGAGCGCGCAGCCGCAGGTGTTCAGCCTGCGCGGGGTGCTCGATACCTTGCGCCAGCAATTTCGCGGCAATGCCCAAGGCAAGGGGCTGGCGTTTTCCATCGACGTGGCGGGTGAACTGCCGGATCGCCTGGAGGGCGATGCAGGCAAACTGATGCAGTGCCTGGAATGCCTGCTGGATAACGCCTTCAAGTTCACCCACCAAGGCGCGGTGCGCGTGCGTGTGGTGGGCGTGCCCCGGGCCGATGGCCATTTGCACCTGACCTTTATCGTCACCGATTCCGGGATTGGGTTTGCACAGCTGGATGAGGCGACCCTGTATCAGCGTTTCTTCCAGGTGGATGGCTCGACCACCCGCGAATATGGCGGCCTGGGCATTGGCCTGGCGATCTGCCGGCAGCTGATCGAGTTGCTCGGCGGGCGCCTGACCCATCATTCCGAACCGCGCAAAGGCAGTCGCTTCCAGTTGGAGGTGGCGGTCATTGCGGTGCCACCGGAGCCGGCCCGCGCTGTTGATCTGCACCGCGCGCCACAGGACTGCACGGTCCTGCTGGTGGATGACAACAGCGTCACGCAGTTGGTGTTGCGCGGCATGTTGCTCAAGCTGGGTTACCGGGTAAAAGTCGCGGACAGCGGCCCGGCGGCCCTGGCGATGCTGCAGGAGGGGACGTTTGATGCGGTGCTGCTGGATGTGCCCGAGGATGGTTTTTCCTTGTGTTGCCAGGTCCGGGCCTTGCCAGGCTGCGGCGAGCTGCCGGTGATCGCCTTGAGCGACTCCCTGCAAGGCAGCGCACGCCAGCATTGTCACGGCATCGGCCTGACCGAGCAGTTGCTCAAGCCGGTGCGTTTCGAGCTGTTGCAGGGCGTATTGCAACGGCGCCTGTTGTGCCCGCTAGAGGGTGAAAGCGCCGGCAGTTAGGCGTATATGCCACTTTTTTAAGGGCGGTGACGATGCTTAACTGAATTCAAGGCCTCAATGAACGTGGCCTTTTATCAGGAGGCCCGTCATGAATCTGCACCAGTTCGCCGAAACCCACGACGTTACCAACCAGCCGCCGTCATTGGACGGCGCCAACCTGTATCGCCTCGACCTGCCCCTGCAGGAGTGGTCGCGGCGCTTTGGCGCGGGTTGGGCCGAGGCGCGTATCGATGCCTACGGCGCCTTGGCGGGCGGGCCGCTGATGGCGGCGGGGTTCCTGGCCAACCAGAACAAACCGGTGTTCAACAGCCATGATCGCTATGGGCACCGCATTGACCTGGTGGAGTTTCATCCGGCCTATCATGAGTTGATGCGCACCGCCGTCGAGCATGGCCTGCCGTCGTTGCCCTGGGCCCATCCCCAGCCTGGCGCCCATGTCGCCCGCGCGGCCCTGGGCTACCTGCACAGCCAGGCCGAAGCCGGCACCGGTTGCCCGCTGACCATGACCTTCGCCTGTGTGCCGGCCCTGCGCCTGCAGCCGGACCTGGCTGACAGTTGGCTGCCGAAAATCCTCAACACCGAATATGACCCGCGCAATGTCGGCATCGCCCACAAGGCCGGTGCAACCATCGGCATGGCCATGACCGAGAAACAGGGCGGCACCGATGTGCGTGCCAACACCACCCGTGCCTATCCCGTGGGCGCCGGCGGTCCTGGCCAGGCCTATGAACTGGTGGGGCACAAGTGGTTCTGCTCGGCGCCGATGTGCGATGCCTTCCTGACCCTGGCCCAGACGGACAAGGGTCTGACTTGTTTCCTGCTGCCCCGGCACCGCCCGGATGACACACGCAACCCGTTCTATATCCAGCGCCTGAAAAACAAACTCGGCAACTGTTCCAACGCCTCCAGCGAAGTCGAATTCCGCGGTGCCCTGGCGTGGATGGTCGGCGAAGAAGGCCGTGGCGTACCGACCATCATCGAGATGGTGGCCATGACCCGTTTCGATTGCATGGTCGGTTCCAGTTCCCTGATGCGTCAGGCGCTGACCCAGGCCAGTCATCATTGCGCTCATCGCTCAGTCGGTGGCCGCGTGCTCAGTGAGCAACCGTTGATGCAAAACGTGCTGGCCGACTTGGCCCTGGAAAGCGAGGCGGCCCTGGCCCTGAGCCTGCGCATGGGCCGGGCGCTGGACCATCTGGACGATGAGCAGGAAGCCAAGTTCGCGCGGCTGGTGACAGCGGTGGGCAAGTATTGGATCTGCAAGCGCGCGCCGGCGATGATCAACGAAGCCGCTGAATGCATGGGCGGCGCCGGGTATGTCGAGGACAGCATCCTGCCGCGCCTGTACCGTGAGGCACCGGTCAATTCGACGTGGGAAGGTTCCGGTAACGTGCAATGCCTGGACGTGCTGCGGGCCTTGTCGAAAGAGCCGGGCGTGCTGGAGACATTGTTTGTCGAACTGGGGAACGGGCATGGCGATAAACGCCTGGCCCGGCATATCGAGCAGTTGAAATTGGCGTTTATGGACACCCAGGATATCCAGTACCGGGCGCGGCAGTTGACCGAGGATATTGCCGTGGCCCTGCAGGCCAAATTGCTGTTGGAGGCGGGCAATGCCAGTGTCAGCGATGGGTTTATAGCCAGCCGCCTGGGCGAGTCGTCGGGGCGGGTATATGGCACCTTGCCACGAGGTGTGGATGTGCAGGCCATCGTCGCCCGCTCAACTCCGTCTCTCTGAATAAACCTGGTAAAAAATGTGGGAGCTGGCTTGCCTGCGATAGCGGTGGGTCAGCTACCTATATATTGGCTGACCCGCCGCCATCGCAGGC
>NZ_JBWKWY010000052.1:0-23666 GCF_059422465.1 Pseudomonas sp. GW821-FHT01D09 | reverse complement strand
GCGGTGGATCAGTCACCAGATTCTTTGACTGCCCCACCGCTATCGCAGGCAAGCCAGCTCCTACATTTTGATCGGCAGTGTGTTCAGGCACCGCGCATGCGCCGCGCACCGTTACGTTGCAGCGTCTGGCTGGGGGATTCCTCGAACAGTTTGCGGTACTCCGCCGAAAACCTTCCCAGGTGGGTAAAGCCCCAGCCCAAGGCGATTTCGGAGATGGTGCGGGTTGCCCCATGCTCCAGAATCTCCTGGCGCACCGCGCCCAGGCGGTACTTTTTCAAGTAGGCCATGGGGGACAGGGCGAAGTATTTGCGAAACGCATCGAACAGCTTGAACCGCGACACCCCGGTGGCCGCCTCCAGGTCTTCCAGGTGCAGCGCTTCGCGGGCGTTATCGTGGATATATTGGCGGGCGCGGATCAGGTAGTGGGGCAACTTCACGCCCAGCACGTCGCGCAGTTCTTCGGAGTAGTTGTTCGGCTGGGCCAGGATCAGGCCCTTGATCAGCGAGCTTTCCAGGTCGCGGGTAAACGCGGCCTGGTCATACAGCTCGCTGCTGTGTTCCAGCTCCGCGATAACGTGCCGCGCCATGCGCCACCACGCCGCCGGTGCACCCTGCACCGCATCCATCACCGCTTCAAAGCGCAACGGCGCATCAATCGGCCGCTGTAACAGGCCCTCCAGGATTTCGCTCATCGCCGCGCGGGTGATCACCACCTGCAACTTGCGGCAGTCGCCGGAGATCGCCAGCACCTGGTGTTCATTGGGCGAGATGATCACGCCCTGGTCGCGGTTGGAACTCAGGCGCTGGCCGCCCTTGCTCAACTCCTGCTCGCCCACCAGCGGCAGGCTCAGGCTGTAGCTGCGAAAGTGTTCGGCGTCTTCGATATCGATGGTCACGTCGGTGCCATATTCGATCACCCCCAGCGTGGTGGCGCGGGACTTGAACACATTGGCACTGTGATGGAAGCGCAGGCGCGCAGGCGCGGTGGTTTCCAGGCGATGGGGCCCGCAGATGCCGGACATCCAACTGCGGGCGCCTTCAAGGTCGAAACGTTCAATACGGATATCGCGTGTATGGCTACTCATCAGGGTGCACTCACGGCGGTTGTGGCCAGCGCGCTCTGACGGCGCGTCCGGTGGATCAAGGCAAGTTCTGCGCCACCTCGCGCACTTGCCCACTGAGTGGATAACGAGCGTCGACTATGTGGATAAGAAACCGGCTTTTACGACCATTGCCTGGCCAGACAGTAGCGCATTCCCCGGCGGCGTTGCACCCAAGTGGGTACTTGCTCCCCAACTATGCGGCCCATCTTCCCCCACTAAGCGGATAGCTGGCCGCCCCCCTGCCCGCCTCTAATGAACCACCGATTAGCTACCCAATAAAAGGTGCCTCCCATGAGTGGTGCAAGAAGCGTCGAGCAGTGGAAAACGTTTATCGAAAGCTGCCTGGATTTCCGTCCGGCCGAGGGTGTGTTCCGCATCGCCCGTGACATGTTCACCGAGCCCGAACTGTTCGACCTGGAGATGGAACTGATCTTCGAGAAGAACTGGATCTACGCCTGCCACGAAAGCGAACTGGCCAACAACCATGACTTCGTGACCATGCGCGCCGGGCGCCAGCCGATGATCATCACCCGCGACGGCGAAGGCCAGCTCAACGCCCTGATCAACGCCTGCCAACATCGCGGCACCACCCTGACCCGCGTCGGCAAGGGCAACCAGTCCACCTTTACCTGCCCGTTCCACGCCTGGTGCTACAAGAGCGACGGGCGCCTGGTGAAGGTCAAGGCGCCGGGGGAATACCCGGAAGGTTTCGACAAGGCCACCCGCGGCCTGAAGAAGGCGCGTATCGAAAGCTACAAGGGCTTTGTGTTTATCAGCCTCGACGTGCACGGCACCGACAGCCTGCAAGACTTCCTCGGCGACGCCAAAGTGTTCTTCGACATGATGGTCGCGCAATCCGCCACCGGTGAGCTGGAGGTGCTGCCCGGCAAGTCGGCCTACACCTACGACGGCAACTGGAAGCTGCAAAACGAAAACGGCCTGGACGGCTACCACGTCAGCACCGTGCACTATAACTACGTGGCCACGGTGCAGCATCGCCAGCAGGTCAATACGCAAAACGGCAGTGCCTCCGGCAGCACCCTGGACTACAGCAAACTCGGCGCCGGCGATGCCAATACCGATGACGGCTGGTTCGCCTTCAACAACGGCCACAGTGTGTTGTTCAGCGATATGCCCAACCCCAGCGTGCGCTCCGGCTACGCCACCATCATGCCGCGCCTGGTGGCAGAGCACGGCCAGCAAAAGGCCGAGTGGATGATGCACCGCCTGCGCAACCTCAACGTGTACCCGAGCCTGTTCTTCCTCGACCAGATCAGCTCGCAACTGCGCATCATCCGCCCGGTGGCGTGGAACAAGACCGAGATCATCAGCCAGTGCCTGGGGGTCAAGCACGAATCCGACGCTGACCGCGAAAACCGTATCCGCCAGTTTGAAGACTTCTTCAACGTGTCGGGCATGGGCACCCCGGATGACCTGGTGGAATTTCGCGAAGCCCAGCGCGGCTTCCAGGGCCGCCTGGAACGCTGGAGCGATATCTCCCGGGGCAGCCATCGCTGGGCAACCGGGCCGACGCCCAACAGCGAGGCCATCGGCATCCAACCGGCCATGACCGGCACCGAATTCACCCACGAAGGGCTGTACGTCAACCAGCACCGCAACTGGCAGACCTTCCTGCTGGACGGTCTGGACGCACAATCCTTGAAACTGCACGAGGTGAAATGATGAACGCGCCATTGCAGTACCAGATCGAGCAGTTTTTCTACCGCAAATCCGAGCTGTGCGACGCCCAGGACTGGGACGCCTATGTGCAGTTGTTCGACCCGCAGAGTGAGTTCCACCTGCCGCAATGGGATTCGGAGCACGTCTACACTCGCGACCCCAAGCGCGAGATGTCGCTGATCTACTACGCCAACCGTTCGGGCCTGGAAGACCGAGTGTTCCGCCTGCGCACCGGCAAGGCGGCGTCCGCCACCCCCATGCCGCGCACCTTGCACCTGATCAATAACGTACGGATTGCCGAGCAGGCTGATGGCTGCCTGGAGGTGCGGCTGAACTGGCACACGCTGTTTTATCGGTTGGCGATGTCGGAGCAGTTCTATGGCCACGCCACCTATAGCCTCAAGCCCCATGGCGACAGTTGGCTGATCACGCGCAAGCACGCGTTGCTGCTCAACGACACCATCAACTCGGTGCTGGATTTCTACCACCTCTGACGTTGCCCTCCCACGGCGAATACGCAAAATATCCATGGAGAACGGTGGATGAATCACAAAGTGGCCTTCAGTTTTGCCGACGGCAAGACCTTGTTCTTCCCGGTGAGCGCCAACGAGATCCTGCTGGATGCGGCGCTACGCAACGGCATCAAGATCCCCCTCGATTGCCGCGAAGGCGTGTGCGGCACCTGCCAGGGGCGCTGCGAGTCCGGCGACTACAGCCAGGACTATGTGGACGACGAGGCCCTGTCCAGCCTCGACCTGCAACAGCGCAAGATGCTCAGTTGCCAGACCCGGGTCCAATCCGACGCGGCGTTTTACTTCGATTTCGATTCAAGCCTGTGCAATGCGCCCGGGCCGGTGCAGGTCAGCGCCAGGGTGTGCGAGGTGCAACAGGTGTCGGCCAGCACGGCGATTTTGTCGGTGCAACTGGAGCAGGCCCTGGATTTTCTGCCAGGCCAGTATGCCCGGCTGTCGATTCCCGGCACCGATAGTCAGCGCTCGTACTCTTTTGCCAACCGTCCGGGCAACCGTTTGCAGTTTCTGATCCGCCTGCTGCCGGACGGGGTGATGAGCAATTACATCCGCGAACGCTGCCAGGTCGGCGATGAACTGCGACTGGAGGCACCGCTGGGCGCGTTTTATCTGAGGCACGTCACCCAGCCGCTGGTACTGGTGGCCGGCGGCACCGGGTTGTCGGCGTTGCTGGGCATGCTCGATGAGCTGGCCGAGCGCGGCTGCAAGCAGCCAGTGCATTTGTATTACGGCGTGCGCGGGGCCGAGGATTTGTGCGAGGCCGAGCGTATCAAGGCGTATGCCCGATCCATCCCGGGGTTTCGCTACACCGAAGTGCTCAGCGACCCAGCGCCGCAATGGCCCGGCAAGCGCGGCTATTTGACCGAGCATTTCGACCTGGCCGAATTGCGGGATAAATCGGCCGATATGTACGTATGCGGCCCCCCGCCAATGGTCGAATCGATCAAGAACTGGCTGCAAGAACAGGCACTTGATGGCGTTCAGCTGTATTACGAAAAGTTTACCGAGAGTAATATCTGACCCCTCAGCAGTGAGGGGCGGGTCTGGCGTGCAGGATCAACCCTGAAAAAAACAAGTAAAAGGGAATGTTAATGGCGGATGACATGGTTAACCCGGTGGGCCTCAAGCGTGGCCTGAAAAACCGGCATATTCAGCTGATTGCCCTGGGCGGGGCGATTGGTACGGGTTTGTTCCTCGGTTCGGCCGGGGTGCTGAAATCGGCGGGGCCTTCGATGATCCTGGGCTATGCGATAGCCGGGTTTATCGCGTTCCTGATCATGCGCCAACTGGGCGAGATGATCGTCGAGGAACCGGTCGCCGGCTCCTTCAGCCACTTCGCCCACAAGTACTGGGGCGGCTATGCTGGCTTCCTCGCCGGCTGGAACTACTGGGTGCTGTATGTGCTGGTGGGCATGGCCGAATTAACGGCGGTGGGCAAGTACATCCAGTTCTGGTGGCCGGAGGTGCCGACCTGGGTCAGCGCGGTGGTGTTCTTTATCGCAGTGAACCTGATCAACACCCTGAACGTGAAGTTCTTCGGTGAGACCGAATTCTGGTTCGCGATCATCAAGGTAGTGGCGATCATCGGCATGATCGTGCTCGGCTGCTACCTGCTGTTCAGCGGCACCGGCGGCCCGCAAGCCTCGATCAGCAACCTGTGGGACCACGGCGGTTTCTTCCCCAACGGCGGCATGGGCCTTTTGATGGCGATGGCGTTCATCATGTTCTCGTTCGGCGGCCTGGAGCTGGTGGGTATTACGGCTGCCGAAGCCAGCGAGCCGCGCAAGGTGATCCCCAAGGCGATCAACCAGGTGGTGTACCGGATCCTGATTTTCTACGTCGGCGCCCTGACCGTGCTGCTGTCGCTGTACCCCTGGGATCAACTGCTGCAAACCCTCGGCGCTTCCGGCGATGCCTACAGTGCCAGCCCGTTCGTGCAGATCTTCTCGTTGATCGGTAACGACACCGCCGCGCACATCCTCAACTTCGTGGTGCTGACCGCCGCCCTGTCGGTGTACAACAGCGGCGTGTACTGCAACAGCCGCATGCTGTTCGGCCTGGCCGAGCAAGGCGACGCGCCCAAGGCGCTGATGAAGCTCAACAAGCAAGGCGTACCGTTGCGCGCCCTGGGCATTTCGGCCCTGGTGACGTTGCTGTGCGTGGTGATCAACTACGTGGCACCCAAGGATGCACTGGTGCTGTTGTTTGCCCTGGTGGTTGCTTCGCTGATGATCAACTGGGCGCTGATCAGCCTGACCCACATCAAGTTCCGCAAGGCCATGGGCGAGCAAGGCGTGGTGCCGTCGTTCAAGACCTTCTGGTTCCCGTTCAGCAACTACCTGTGCCTGGCGTTCATGCTGGTGATCGTTGGCGTGATGCTGGCCATCCCGGACATGCGCCCATCGGTGTATGCGATGCCGGTGTGGGTGGGGATTCTCTTCCTGGCGTACTGGTTGCGCTCCAAGAAGACCAAGGCCCTGGCTGTCGCGCAATAACCTGTGTAGGAGCTGGCTTGTGTGGGAGCTGGCTTGCCTGCGATGGCATCGACTCGGTCTAACTGAATGACCGCGCCGCCTGCATCGCGGGCAAGCCCGGCTCCCACATGAACGGGGTCACAATAGGTATGCATTGCCAACAAAAAGCCCCGGAGAACCGGGGCTTTTTTATTAAAGCGTCGAACGCACCCGCCACAGCTCGGGGAACAGCACCGTGTCGAGCATCTTGCGCAAGTACCCCACACCTTCGGTGCCACCGGTGCCCGGCTGGAAGCCGATGATCCGCTCCACCGTGGTCACATGGCGGAAGCGCCATTGGCGGAACGAGTCCTCCAGGTCGATAAACTTCTCGGCCAACTGATACAGGTCCCAGTAACGGTTCGGATCGCGGTACACCTCGCGCCACGCCGCCTCCACCGATTCGTCATGCACCGTCGGCGCCGTCGGGTCGCGTTGCGCGCGCTGCGGGTCAATCGCCAGGCCCGCCTTGATCATCAAGTTGATCGCCTCGTCATACAGCGACGGCGTGGCAATCGCCACTTGCAGCTCCTTGAGCAATTCCGGGCGATGGGCGTGAGGCCGCAACAATGCCGCGCTTTTATTGCCGAGGATGAACTCAATTTCCCGGTACTGGAACGACTGGAAGCCCGACGACTGCCCCAGGTACGGGCGGATCGCCTTGTACTCCGACGGCGTCATGGTCGCCAGCACCGCCCAGGCGTGCACCAGTTGGTCGAAAATCCGCGACACCCGCGCCAGCATCTTGAACGCCGGCGCCAGCTCACCCAGGCGCACATGTTCACGGGCGGCCTTGAGTTCGTGGAGCATGAGTTTCATCCACAGCTCGGAGGTCTGGTGCTGGATGATAAACAGCATCTCATTGTGGTCCGGCGACAGCGGGTGCTGGGCCGTGAGCACTTTGCCCAGGTCCAGGTAGTCGCCGTAGCTCATGGATTCGGAAAAATTCAGCTCGGCGTTATGCCATTCTTCCGGCGGCTGGTAATCAGGGGAAAAAGGACACTGGCTCATCGCGTGGGCTCCTTGAGCGGGCGCAGGATTGCTCGTACCGGGCTGGCATCGAGGTTGGCAAAACGCAGCGGCAGCGCGATCAACTCGTAATCGCCCTGCGGCACATCGTCGAGCACGATGCCTTCGAGAATCGCCATGCCATGCCGGGCGACGGCGTTGTGGGCATCCATGGTCTTGGACTGTTGCGGGTCCAGGGACGGCGTGTCGATGCCGATCAGGCGCACGCCGAGGCTGGCCAGCAGCTCGACCGTTTCTTTGGCAACGGCGGTGAAGTCCGCATCCCAGGTAGTCAGCGGCGCCTGTTGATAAGTGCGCAGCAGCACCCGCTCCGGCAGGTTATCCAGGCGCCCCTGCAACTGCTCGGGCTGCACCAGCGCGCCGCTGTCCAGGCAATACAGCACCCGGCACGGGCCCAGGTACACATCCAGCGAGACTTCGCCGATGGGCGCGCCGTCGGCACTGTAGTGCAACGGCGCATCGACATGGGCACCGGTGTGGGGCGACAGGGTAATGCGCCCGACGTTCACCGGGCATTCGGGGCCGAACTGCCAGACGCGTTCTTCCTGGAAGGGCGTATCGCCCGGCCAGGTCGGGGTGGCGGTGCTCAAGGGTGGGCTGATATCCCACCACGTTTTTATTGGATTCATACGAGGCTCTCGGCTGTTTCTAAAGTGAATGATACGAGGGCCAGCGGTAAATATTCTTGCGAATTCCAGCGCGAAGGCTGATTTCTTTCGTACTTACTGCGAAGAAACGTCTGATTATTGAACAGATCCATCACCCATCGCCGATCAAATGTGTGCGAGCTTATGTGGGAGCTGGCTTGCCTGCGATAGCATCACTGCGGTGTGACTGACACACCTCGGTGCTTGTATCGCAGGCAAGCCAGCTCCCACAGGGTTCGGTATAGGTTTGGGAAGCGTATGGCAATGCGCTTCTGGGCATCCCAGTGTCGAGTTCAGACCACAGCCATTCGGGCAAGCGCTATAGGGTTGGCCTTCACGTCTCAACCTTGGAGCCATCATGTCCCAGCCGATCACTGTACTGCGCGATACCCATCCCCTACCGGTCCTGGATGCCTGCAAATGGCAGAAACTCGAAGGCGACCCACACACCGTCAACCTCAACGCCTACACCAGCGAAGACGGCAGCAAGATCATGGGCACCTGGATCTGCACCCCGGGCAAGTGGTACGTGGAATACGTGAAGTGGGAATACTGCCATTTCCAGGAAGGCTACTGCGTGATCACCCCGGATGGCCTGGAGCCGATCCATTTGCGCGCTGGGGATATCTTTGTGGTGGAGCCCGGTATGAAGGGCACGTGGGAAGTGGTCGAGACAGTGCGTAAGTATTTCGTGTTTGCCTGATCGAGAAAAACCCGGGAACCCGCCCGACGCGAGCTCCCGGAAAAGCCCTTACTGGGGTTTGCGATAGCTGTTGATGATCGCCGAGAAGTCCTTGCCCCCGTCCCCGCGCTGGCTCATCGCTTGATACAACTGCTGCGCCACCGCCCCCAGGATCACCGGCTGGTGCGCCTGGCGGGCCGCTTCGGTCGCCAGGCCCAGGTCCTTGAGCATCAAGTCGGCGCCAAACCCACCGGTATAGCCCCTGGATGACGGCGCGGTCTCGCTCACCCCCGGCCATGGGTTGTAGGTGTCGGAACTCCAGCAACGCCCGGTGGAGCTGTTGATGATGCCAGCCAGCACCTGGGTGTCGATGCCCAGTGCATCGCCCAGGGCCATGGCCTCGCTGACGCCGACCATGCTGATCCCCAGCAGCAGGTTGTTGCAGATCTTGGCGATCTGCCCGGTGCCGACTTCACCGCAATGCACGATGTTGCGGCCCATCTGCGCCAACACCGGTTGCAGGGTGGCGAACAGTTCCGGGGTGGCGCCGACCATAAAGGTCAGCGTCCCGGCCTGCGCCCCACCGGTGCCGCCCGACACGGGTGCATCAGCCATCGCCACGCCGTGCCTGGCTGCCGCAGCCGCCACATCGCGGGCAGTCTGTGGGTCGATGGTGCTGCAATCCACGGCCGGTACGCCTTTGCCGATACCGGCGAGCACGCCGTCTTCATTCAGCCAGACGCTGCGCACATGGGCGGCAGCAGGCAGCATGGTCAACACCAGTTCGGCGCCTTCTGCTGCTGCGCGCGGTGAGGCGCTGATGGTGCCGCCCAATTCGGCCAGTTCCTTGAGCACGGTCTGGTTCAGGTCGAACAGGTTCAGCGCGTGGCCAGCCTTGATCAGGTTGCGGGCCATGGGGGCGCCCATGTTGCCCAGGCCGATAAATGCAATCTTCATGCTCGTCTCCTTGATCAACGCAGGTTGATGGTGGTGTTGACGCCATCATTGACGCTGTCGTCGTCGAACCAGCGGCTGGTGACGGTTTTAGTCTGGGTGTAGAACTGCACCACTTGCTTGCCGTACGGGCCCAGGTCGCCGAGTTTCGAGCCACGGGAACCGGTGAAGCTGAAGATTGGCACTGGCACCGGGATCGGAATGTTGATGCCCACCTGGCCGACGTCGATTTCGCTCTGGAACTTGCGCGCCGCCGCACCGCTCTGGGTGAACAGGCCGGTGCCGTTGCCGAACGGGTTGGCGTTGACCAGGGCGATGGCTTCGTCGAGGGTATCGACCTCCAGCACTACCAGCACCGGGCCGAAGATTTCCTGGGTGTAGATCTGCATATCGGTGGTCACGCCCGAGAACAGGGTCGGGCCGACGAAGTTGCCTTGCTCGAAGCCCGGCACCTGGATGTCGCGGCCATCCAGTTCCAGCTTGGCACCTTCTTTCACGCCGCTGGCGATCAGGTCGAGGATACGTGCCTTGGCGCGCTTGGAAATCACCGGGCCCACGTCGGTGCCGGCTTCGCTGCCGGCGTTGACTTTGAGTTTCAGCGCCAGGGCCTTGAGGTCCGGCAGCCACTGCCTGGCCGCGCCGACCAGCACCACCACCGAGGTGGCCATGCAGCGCTGACCGGCCGCACCGAAACCGGCGCCGACCAGGGCATTGAGGGTTTGTTCACGGTTGGCATCCGGCAGCACCACCGCATGGTTCTTCGCGCCCATCATCGACTGCACACGCTTGCCGTGCTTGCCCGCCAGGTCGTAGACGTGGGTGCCGACAGCGGTCGAACCGACAAAGGACACGGCCTTGATATCTTTGTGGGTGCACAGGGCATCCACCACCTCCTTGCCGCCGTGGACCACGTTCAGCACGCCCGCTGGCACGCCAGCCTCCAGCGCCAGCTCCACCAGCATCAGGGTCGACAGTGGATCCTGTTCCGACGGCTTGAGCACAAAGGTGTTACCGCAGGCGATGGCCATGGGGAACATCCACAGCGGGATCATCGCCGGGAAGTTGAACGGGGTGATGCCGGCGCACACGCCGATGGGTTGGCGCAGGGTGTAGGTATCGACGCCACCGGCGACGTTCTCGGCAAACTCGCCCATTTGCAGGGTGCCGATGGAGCAAGCGTGTTCGACCACTTCCAGGCCACGGAAAATATCGCCCTCGGCATCGGCAATGGTCTTGCCTTGCTCGGCACTGAGGACGACGGCAATGCGCTTGGAATGTTCACGGATCAGCGCTTGCAGCTTGAGCATGATGCGCATGCGCGCGCCGATCGGCGTCAGCTTCCAGGTCTGGAAGGCGCGATGGGCGGCGTCGATGGCCGCGTTGACTTCATCGGCCGTGGCGAAGGGCACACGGGCCAGGACTTGTTGGGTCGCCGGGTTGACGATGTCTTGCCACTCGGTGGTCTTGGACTCGACCCATTCACCGTTGATCAACAGTTTGGCCTGTTTCACGGTGGTATCGGCAGACGTAAGCGATGCGTTCATGGGGGTCTCCAGATCTTGTAGTTATGCAGAGAGCCAAGGCGTGAAGCGCCTTGAGGATGAGGCGTTCGGACGATTTTTGGAGTATAGATGTGCAAACTTCCAATAAGAACCCACATAAAAGCCGGTCCAACATGCAAAAAAACATCACCTCTTTAGGCTCGCTGAACTGGGACGACCTGAAGTTTTTCCTCGAAGTGGCCCGCACCCGCAAGGCCAGCGTCGCCGCCAAGCGCCTGGCGGTGGACTACACCACCGTGTCGCGGCGCATCAGTTCTCTGGAAGGCTCCCTGGGCACCCTGCTGTTCGAGAAATCCCGGACCAGCGGCTTTGTGCTGACCAACGAAGGCCAGCGCTTGCTGGGTTATGCCGAGTCCATCGAAAGCACCTTGCACATGGCCTGCGAACAAGTCTCCGGCTCCGGCGTGGCACTGTCCGGGCATGTGCGCATGGGCTGCACCGAGGGGTTCGGCAGCTTTTTCGTCACCCCGCAACTGAGCCACTTCGTCGACACCTACCCGGCGATCTCGGTCGACATCCTGCCCCTGCCCCACTTCATCAGCCTGTCCAAGCGCGAAGCCGACATTGTCATCGCCCTGGAGCGCCCGGAACACGGGCCCTACGTGTGCTGCAAACTGTGCGACTACAAGCTGCAGCTGTACGCGACCCAGGACTACCTCGACCAACACCCGCCCATCCGCCGCCCGGCCGACCTGGCCGACCATCCGTTTATCAGCTATGTGGATGACCTGGCGTTCAGCTCAGAGCTGCTGTACCTGGCCAATGTCGTCCCGGGCGCCAGCGCCAGCCTGCGCAGCACCAGCGTGATCGCGCAGTACGTGGCGGCGCAGCAGGGGCGTTCGCTGGCGATCCTGCCGTGCTTCCTGGCTGCGCAGGATCCGCGGTTGCTACCGGTGCTGGGGGAGGAGGTCACTGTGACGCGGCAGTTTTGGATGTATTGCCGTGAGGATCTGAGGAAGTTGAAGCGGATTACTCTGCTGTGGGATTACATCAGGGAAGTGACGGAGCAGAACCAGGGGTTGTTGATGGGGCAGACGCGGGAGATGGTGTTTGCCCAATAGCCGCCAGAACACTGAAGCAACTGTGGGAGCGACCCGACAAGCTCGCTCCCACAGTTGGGCGTATTTCAAATTTATACCGGCCTGTCGGCTCAGTCGGCGATCACTACAATCGACACCCGGCGGTTTTCGGTACGGCCCGCGGAGGTGCTGTTGGACGCCACCGGCTCGCTGCTGCCCAGGCCGCGCAGTTGCACATTTTCTTCCTTCATACCCACCGCCACCAAGACCTTGCCCACGCTTTTCGCCCGGCGCAGGGACAGTTGCTGGTTGTAGGTTTCCTTGCCCGAGGCGTCAGTGTGGCCGTCTACACGCACACGTTCGATGCCCACGCCGGTGAGGGCCTTGCCAATGCGTTCGACGATATCGGTGCTGGGCTTGTTGAGTTTTTCGACGTCGCTGCCAAACAGCACTTTGCCCGACAGGCCGAAGGCCCAGCCTTCGTCGGTCAGCTCGAAGCCTTGTTGCTTGAGCACCGCCACTTGTGCCGGGGTCAGGCCCTTGGGTGGGGCGGTTTGGCAGCCACTCAGGGCCAGCAGTGCGATAAACAAGGTGATAAAGAGAACGCGGGTGTTAGCAAACAAGGGATCAACTCCTGTGTTGAACATTGGCAGCGGGGTGCTCCGACTCCGCCGTGTGCTGGCCGCCCTGGGAAAGGCGTTTGGCCTGGTACATCGCCGCATCGGCAGCATTGAGCAAGGCGCCGGGAGTGGTGCCATGATCGGGATAAACCGCAATACCGATACTGAGTGAGGTCAACACTTGGGTGTTGCCCGGCAGCGGAATGGGTTGGTCCATGCTGGCGATGATTTTTTCGGCGATGCGCTGGGCATCTTCGAGCTTGTGCAGGGGCGAAAGCAGGATGGCGAACTCATCGCCGCCCAGGCGCGCCACCAGGTCGCTCTCGCGCAGTTGCGCCCGTATGCGCGCGGCGACGGCCACCAGTACCGCGTCACCGGCGGCGTGCCCGAAGTTGTCGTTGATGTCTTTGAAGCGGTCGCTGTCGAGAAACAGCACCGCCACCCGCTCGTTGAGCTTGGCCGCGCTGCGCAAGGCCCGGATCAGGCGGCCCTCGAAGAAGGCGCGGTTGGGCAGCCCGGTCAGGCTGTCATGGCTGGCCTGGTGAGCAAGGGTTTCGTTTTCGCTTTGCAGGTGGGTTTGCCAGGCTTCCAACTCATCGAGCAAGGCATTGAAGTCATTGCCCAGGTTATCGAGTTCGGCAATCTGTGCCGGCGGCACGCGGCGGTCGAAGGCCCGCTCGCTGCGCGCGGCGTGGGCAACATCGGCCAGGCGGTGCAACGGGCCGGTGATACCGCGCAACATGCGCCGCGCCAGGTAAATCGCCACCCAGCCACTGATGGCCGTACACACAACGATCCCCGCCAGGCCGCTGAGCAAAAAGCGCAACAGGCTACCGCCGTGGCCACTCAGCTCGACGGTGCCAATCTTCTTGCCTTGATGCAGGATCGCTTGGCTGATGGGTTCTTCCAGCAGCGTGTGGGCCAGTTCCAGCTCCACCTGGGACAGCATCCCGGTTTCCGGGCGCACCCAGTGGGCCAGGGTGTTGCCATTGAGGTCCAGCACCCGGGCTTCGGCCACTTCTTCGGTGGTGGCGATCAGCGCCAGGGCTTCGGTGGCCGCCACGCGGTCGTTGAATACCACCGCGGCTTCCACGGTGTAGTTGATCGAGCGGGCGATCAGGTGCAGGTTGTGGTCGGCATAGACCCGCAGGGCCAACACCCCCAGCAGGGTCAGGGACACACTGGCCATGGCAACCGCCACCAGCGCCACACTCAGGTGCCCGCGACCGAGGACTGAACGTAATGTGGGGCGGCTTGTGGCGTTACGCAGCTTCATGACTCCGGCGCCCGACGACGGGATAGCTGCAGGACGCTGGGATGAATGCGCACACCGCTGCGGGCCACGGAATCGAGGTTGACCTCGAACGACACCTGCTCATCGCTGACCCGCAGGCAGAACAGACTGCCCACGGTGCATTGGTCACCGCCTTCGCTGATGCTCAACACCGGATGGCCGATCAACGAGGTAAACAAGTGACTGCGTTCTTCAGGGCTGAGCTTGCCGATATACAGCGCGTCGCAGGCGTTGACGATATTGGGGTTGTCTGCCAGCAGGCGCTGGACCACCACCGGTCGGCCCGTGGCCTGTGTGGTGCCTTTGACCAGGTCGTCGGTGTATTGGGTCGGGCCAACGATGCACAAACGCAGTTGGGCGGGTTCCACCGGCCAACGGGCGTAGCTGAGAATCCCCAGCACCACTTGGGTCACTGCCTGGGCCCGTTGGTCAGCCGCACTGGCAACGGACGCCTGGGCAAAAGCCAAAGGCGTGACGAGGCACAGAACGGCCAACAGCAGCATTCGTCTCCAGCTCCAACTACGCTCTGCGGGCGAGACAGCCACGTTCATGCAGCGATTCTCTTTGATCTTCTCGGGATGATGCCGCAACGATAGCATATTGGCGGAAAACCCAGCGACACGGGGCCCAGGTAGATTGCGCCATTTACCAATAAAATCCGACAGTTCGGTCAGGTTTTGCCTGCGCCCTTATGCCCCTAGCGCCAACATCAGCCCGCTCAATCGTTTCACCTTGCGCCGCACCGCTTCCTCGAAAACCCCACCACGGGTTTCGATCAAACTGAAGCGATCCTTGGCCCGGGTGATGCCGGTGTAAATCAGCTCCTTGGTCAGTACCGGGTTCAGCGCATCCGGCAGGATCAGGGCCGTGTGGGCGAACTCCGAGCCTTGGGATTTGTGCACGGTCATGGCGTAGACGGTTTCCACATCATTGAGGCGGCTGGGCAACACAAAGCGCACGCCGCCCTGGCCATCGTTGCGCGGGAAGGCAACGCGCAACACCTGCGGCCCACCGTCACTTTCGGGCAGCTTCAAGGCGATTCCGATGTCGCCGTTCATCAAGCCCAGGCCGTAGTCGTTGCGGGTCATCAGTACCGGACGGCCTTCGTACCATTGCTGGTCGCTGTCGATCAGCCGCGCCTTGAGCAACGCCGCCGTGATGCGCTGGTTGAGGCCCTCCACCCCCCAGGGGCCCTTGCGCACCGCGCACAGCAACTGGAAGGCATCGAAGGCTTGCAACAACTGGCGCGCCCAGTCAGTCCAGCGCGGGTCGTCGCGTGGTGTCTCGGCCGCCGGGCGCGAGGTGCGCAGCAGGTTCAGGTAGTAGCGATAGCCCTGGGCGTCGCCGCCCTGCCCGTCCAGCACCAGGCGTTCCAGGGCGCGGTCATGCTCGCCCTTGAGGCGCAGGCAAAACAGGTCGTGGCTGCCGGCGTCCAGCCGTTGGCGGGCCTGCTCGGGGTTTTGCTGGTTGACCCAGCGCGCCAGTTGGCCGATGCCACTGCCTTCGCCGAAGCGCCGGGAGTAACGCAGCATGACCACTTGTTGCGCCAGCGGATGACTGGCGTCGAGGTCTTCCTGCAGGCCGCTGCCCGCCAGGGTCTCGCCGCTGACACGCTCCAGCCATTGGCGCGTGTCGGGGCTGTACCAGCCAGCCTCGGCATCGCGACACAAATCGCCAAGCACCGCGCCGGCTTCCACCGAGGCCAATTGGTCCTTGTCCCCCAGCAGCACCAGGCGTGCATGGGGCGGCAAGGCCTCCAGCAGGTTGGCCATCATTTCCAGGTCGATCATCGAGGCTTCATCCACCACCAGCACATCCAGCGGCAACAGGTTGCCCGCGTGATGGCGAAAATGCCGAGTACCGGGACGGCTGCCCAACAGACGGTGCACGGTGGTGACCTCGGTGGGGATTTTTTCGCGCACGGCCTCGGGCACTTGCAGCGAGCGCACTTGCTGGCTGATGGACTCGGTCAAGCGCGCCGCCGCCTTGCCGGTGGGCGCTGCCAGGCGGATGCGCAACGCCGTACCCTGCTCCACCGCAGGTGCTTGCAGCAATGCCAGCAGGCGTACCACGGTGGTGGTCTTGCCGGTGCCGGGGCCGCCGGTGACGATGCTGAACGCACCTCGCGTGGCCAGGGCACAGGCGAGTTTCTGCCAGTCGACCACGCCATCCGGTGGCGGCTGCTGGAACAGGACATTCAAGCGCTGGGGCAGGTCTGCCGAGACCGCTTCCTGCACGGCAAGACGCTGACGCAAGGCGCTGTCGATGCGCCGCTCATAGGTCCAGTAGCGGCGCAGATACAAGCGCTTGCCCGACAACACCAGCGGCCGGCTGTGTGCCGTCTCACTGCCATCGCCAGCCAGCGCCACCAGCGTGCTCGCCGCCAGGGCGTGGCACCAGTGCGCACCGTCCAGGCCATCGAGCAGTTGCGAAGGCAGCAGCATCGCGCCACTGGAAAGATCCCCTTCAGGGGGCAACGACAGGGCAAAATCCGGGGCGTTCAGGGTCTCGAACACGTCCAGGCACACGTGGCCGTGGCCCAGTTGGTGGCTGGTCAGGGCGGCGGCCAGCAGCACCAGGGGATCGGCCTGTGGGTCGAGCTCATGCAGAAAACCCACGAACGCCTTGTCCAGCGCCCGCAGCCAGCCGCGCTCGACCCAGCGTGCCAGCAGGTGCATCAGGTCGTCAGCGTGTGCCAGCGGTGCCAGTGCCTCCAGCGGCAGCGTCGAGAGGCTCATAGCAGGACTCCTTGTTCCCAGGCCGGTTCGACCTTGGGCGGTTGCGGCTTGCCCTGGAACAACAGGTCCAGGCGTTCGATCAGTTCCCGTGGCGGCCGGGTGAAATACGCGCCCTGGCTCACGGCTTGGCCCCCGCGCAGGAACAGGTAGAGGGCGCCGCCCACATGCCGGTCGTAATCGTAATCAGGCAGCCGCGCCTTGAGCTGGCGATGCAGGGCCAGCAGGTAGAGGACGTATTGCAGGTCATAGCGATGGTCGAGCATCGACTGTTCCATGGCCTCGCGGGTGTAGGCCGCGTCGTCGGCGCCGAGCCAGTTGGATTTGTAGTCGGCCACGTAGTAGCGGCCGTCATGTTCAAACGTCAGGTCGATAAAGCCCTTGAACATGCCGTTGAGCAACACCGGCTCGGCGGCGACCCGCGACACGCCGGCGTGGGTGTATTGGCAGACCAGTTGGTCGAGGACGAGCACATCGACGGTGTGGCTGGCGAACCAGAACTCCATTTCGATCTGATACTGCTGCAGCTCGCTCAGGGTCACCGCTGCCTGCCCATGGCCCAGGTCCAGTGGCACTTGCAGCAGGTGCCCGAGCCAGCCGCCGAGGGTGCCGATCCAGCCTTCCCAGCCGCGTCGGTTGCAGCGCCGAGC
Organism: Pseudomonas sp. GW821-FHT01D09; assembly: GCF_059422465.1. Lineage (NCBI taxonomy): Bacteria > Pseudomonadati > Pseudomonadota > Gammaproteobacteria > Pseudomonadales > Pseudomonadaceae > Pseudomonas > Pseudomonas sp. GW821-FHT01D09. Next base: position 6,648 of record NZ_JBWKWY010000052.1, on the reverse strand, counting down.
AACGGCGTCTTCGATGGCTTCGGGGCTCACGTTGAAGCCTTCGTTGCCGGCCCACTCCAGCAGGCCGTGGAGAAAGGTCCCGGGGTTGGGCCCCCGTGGGAAACGGTGGATATCGCCGCCAGACGCGGCGACTTCGCGCGGTGCATCCGGGTCCAGGCGTTCGTCGTCGAACAGTTTCTGTGCTTGTGGGCTTTCCGGGGCTTCCAGGTTGGCGGCGCTCATGCTTTCGCCGATGCGCAGGGCGCTGTAGGAGGCAATCCACCAGTTTTCTGCAGCCTTGCGCTTGGGCAACAGCGGCGCAAGCAAGGTCGCGTCATTGCGCGGTGGCTGGTAGGTATTGCTGTCGGCGTCTGGCATGTGCCCGTAGGCAATCGCCGCGCAGCCGTCCTGCACATCCATCAGCCAACGGGCCAGGGCTGCAGACTCACCCAACGCCGCGCCCCCTCCCAGCAGATAGCCCAGGGCCGACAGGTGCAACACCGAACTGTTGTTATTGCCACGCTTGAGGTCGGCCACGCCGAGCCAACAGGCATGTTTGGCCCTGGTCAGGGCCACGTAGAACAGGCGCAGGTCTTCGGCCAGGCGCTCGTCGTCGGCCTGGGCGATCAGTTCGGCGGTGGGTTTGAGGCTGACCTGGGACTTGCCGTTGGCATCGTGATAATGCAGCGGCAGGCGACTGCCGTCCACAGGCTTGGCCGAGCAGATAAACGGCAGGAACACCAGGTCGTATTCCAGGCCCTTGGATTTGTGGATGGTCACCACCTTGACCAGTTGCTCATCGCTTTCCAGGCGCAAAATCTGCTCTTCGCCAGCCTGGCCCGACAGCGCCAGGTGTTCTGCCAAATGACGGACCAGCGCTTGTTCGCCGTCCAATTCAGCGGCGGCCTGTTGCAGCAATTCGCACAGGTGCAACAGGTTGGTCAGCACCCGTTCGCCATCGCTGCGGGCGATCAGGGTTTGCGGCAACTTGAAGTCATGCAGCAGGCGCCGCAGCATCGGCAGCACGCCCTGGGTGCGCCAGATCACGCGGTAGTCGCGAAACTGCATGACTCGCTGCTCCCAGGCCAGTTCGTCCTGGTTCAGTTGCTCCAGTTCCGCCAACGACAGGTTGAGGGTGACGCAGGCCAGGGCCGCGCGCAGCGGGCGCTCGACATCCGGTTCGGCACAGGCCTTGAGCCAGGCGAGCAGATCGTGGGCTTCCTGGGAAGCGAACACCGAATCCTTATCGGACAGGTACACACTGCGCACACCGCGCGCAGCCAATTCACCGCGTACGGCCTGGGCCTCCTTGCCGTCACGCACCAGGATGGCGATGTTCGACGGTTGCACGGGCGCGAAGTCCGCCCCCTTGATAAACCCCGCCGTGCCCTGCTGGCCACCATTGAGCAACGCGACAATCTGGCTGGCGCACGCGCCGGCCAGTTGCTGGCGATACAGCACATTGGAGATCGGCTGGTCGGTGGGCAAGTGCCAGAGATTCAGGGCCGGCAATGGGTGGCCATCGACCTGCAACTGCTCCTTGCGGCCCTGGGAAGAGACCGGCAGGAACGGCACCGGGTTCTCGCCGTCGGGCTCACGAAACAGAAATGCCCCACGCCCGGTTTCCGCACGCTCGAACACGTGGTTGACCGCCTCGACCATGGCATGGCTGGAGCGAAAGTTGGTGCCCAAGGTGTGCAAGCGCCCGGCGGTGGCCTGGCGGGCGCGCAGGTAGGTGTAGATATCGGCGCCGCGAAAGGCGTAGATCGCCTGCTTGGGGTCGCCGATCAGGAACAGGCCGCTGTGCGGGCTGTTGTCTTCGATGCGGTAGATGCTTTCAAAGATCCGGTACTGCACCGGGTCGGTGTCCTGGAATTCGTCGATCAGGGCCACCGGGAACTGCTCGCGGATCACACTGGCCAGGCGTTCGCCCCCCTCGGCTTGCAGGGCGGCGTCCAGGCGAATGAGCATATCGTCAAACCCCATCTCGGCGCGCCGGCGCTTCTCTTCTTCAAACCGTTTGCCGACCCAGGCGGCCGCGTGTTGCAACACTGCGGCATCAGGCGTGGGCAAGGCGTCAAGGCTGGCCTTGAGGCCCGCCATGGCATCCAGGCCCGGATGATGGGGCGCATCGCCCTTCCAGGCCTCGGCCATGCCATCGGGGGTCAGGCGCGTGAAGCCAGTGCCGATATCCAGTTGTTCCAGGGTTTCGTCGGCGGCCCAGGCGCTGAGTTTCTCAAACCAGGGCTCGAAATAACGGGCCTGCATCTTGCGGCCATCCACCGCCTTGGCGGCGACGGCTTGCAGGCAGATTTCGCGCAACTCGCCCGCCCATTGCAGCCAAGGGGCCTTGAGCGCCACCAGGGCCTCACGGCGCTCGTGCAGGCAGGCCTCGATCAGTTCGGCAGGCTCGCGGGGGTCGTCACTGGGGCGCTCGCTGCCGAACAACGCGCGCACCCGGGGCATCAGCGCCGCAGGGCCGCCCCAGTTGGCGCGGACCCAGTTCAGGGCATCGCCGTGCATCGGGTAGCAGAACAGCCGCCAGTAGTCGCGCAGCACTTCGCCGAGCAGGTCGCTGTGATCGGTTTCCAGGGTCTGGGTAAACAGGCTGCCACTGTCGAAGGCGTGTTCGCGCAGCATGCGCTGGCACCAACTGTGGATGGTCGAGACGGCGGCCTCGTCCATCCATTGCGCGGCGATGTCGAGACGGTTGGCGCAGCCTGGCCATTGCTCGGCGCTGTAGTGATCGCGCAGCTCGGCAATCAAGGCGTCGGGCTGTTCGATCTCGTCACGAAAGAAGCGCGCCGCCTGTGCCAGGCGGGTGCGGATGCGTTCGCGCAGCTCTTTGGTGGCGGCATCGGTGAAGGTCACCACGAGGATTTGCGGCGGCAGTAACTCGCGGCCAAAACCCGCCTCATCGCCACCATGGCCCAGGACCAGGCGCAGGTACAACGCGGAGATGGTGAAAGTCTTGCCGGTGCCGGCACTGGCTTCGATCAGTTGGCTGCCACGCAGGGGGAAGGCCAGGGCCAGGGGTTTGATGGCACTCATGGACGGGCCTCCTCGCTGGTCAGTGATCGCCAGGGGGCGCTGATCAAGGGTCGATACAGGGTTTCGCACCAGCCTTCAAACTCTTCGCTGGCGACCAGGGCCGCATAGTCGGGGAACTGTCGGGTGAGGGCCGGGCTTTCGCGGCGCTCGCCATCGCTGGTGATGCCATCGCCTTCGTAGGCTTTAAGCGCGGCGGCCTGGGCTTTGTCCGGGTCAGTCTGGCCGAGCCAGGCGAAGGCGGTCTTGACCGCGATCGGTAGCGGTTCGCTCATACCTGTTTTCCAGGCCAGGAGCAGATTGCCGAGTACATCCTGGGCAAGGTTTTGCGCCAGTGGCGCCAGCAGGAGTGTGTCATCACTCGCCACCAGGCCGGTGCTCAGGGGCAGGCCACAGGCACAGGCCACCAGGTGATTGACCCATGGGCGGATCAGGCGATGCCACTTGCGGGTCTTGATCGAGCCGATGCTGTTGGGGATGGTGGTCACACTGAGCAAGCCGCCATCACTGCGCCGGTGCAAGCCGCTGACCCAGCCATCGAGCTCAATGCCCTGGTGCGCGAAACTGACGGGTTCCGCCGTGTTGTGTGGCGTAGGCCAAAGCGCCAGGAGTTGCTGGTAGCGTTGCAGCAAGTCGGGCAAGGGTTCGATCAGTTCATTGCGCAGGCATTCGCCGAAGCCGACCATGGGCAGCAGGCCACTCCCTTGCAGCCGTTGCGCCTGGGCCTCCAGGGCTTGCTCCAGATGATCCGGGTCGGTCAACGCGGCGGCGAGCAGGCTGTCGCTCAAGGTGTAGCGCTGCAAGGCGTCGAGGACGAAGGGTTCCTCATCGGCCAGGGGCACTTCGGCAGCCTCGAAAAACACTTTGAGGCGCTGACTGAAGAAATGCCTGACGGGGTTGCGCAAAAAATCCTGCAATTGGCCCAGACTCAGGGGGTCTTCCTGGATGTAGGCTGCCAGGCCGGTTGTTTCGCGGACCTCGTCCTGGGCTGCGTGCAATAGCTGCCATTCGCGGGCATAGCTGAACAGTGGATCGCCCGCGTGGAAGTAGCGTGCACTGAAGGGTTGCAGCGGGTGCTCCTGGGTCATCGCCTCCAGCAGCGGTTGCTCCTGGGCATGCTGCCAGCCACTGGCGAGGTGGTCGCGCAACTGGCCGATCAGCACCGACGCCGGGCGCTCGCTGTTATCGCGGATGCTGCGGCCAACCCAACTGATGTAGAGCTGGTCGCGTGCAGACAGCAGGGCCTCCAGCAGCAGGTATCGGTCGTCTTCACGTCGGGAGCGGTCGCCGGGACGGTAGTCGCTGCCCATCAAGTCGAAATCCAGCGGCGGTTGCGCGCGCGGATAGTCGCCGTCGTTCATGCCCAGCAGGCATACCAGCTTGAAGGGAATGGCGCGCATCGGCATCAGGGTGCAGAAGTTCACGGCGCCGGCCAGAAAACGCTGGGACAGGCGGCCCTGGTCGAGGCCGGCAAGCCAGGCCTCACGGACGACGGTCAGCGGTAATTCGTCGTACAGGCCAACAGACTCGCAGGTTTCCAGCCAGTCTTCCCGCAGTTGCTCCAACTGGCCCAGCAGATAGTCATCGTGTTCATTGCTGGGCAGGAAGAAGCGCTGCATCAGGTCTTGCAGGCGTGCGCCCCAGGCTTGTGGGGTTGCGGGTTGTGACAGGGCTTGATGTGCAGCGTGCAGTGCGTCAAGCAAGGCGACCAGTGGGCCAATCAGTGCGGCGTCGAGGCCGCCGATTTCGTCATAGGGTTCAATGCCGTCGCAGGCTGCGCCACTGCCGACGGCATAGCCCAGCAACATGCGGCGCAGGCCGAATCGCCAGCTGTTCTGTTCCAGCGCACTGGGCAGGCCCAGGCCGGCGCGCTGCTCGGCATTGAGCCCCCAACGGATGCCCGCACCTTCTATCCAGCGGTGCAGGGTGGGCAGGTCGCGCTCCTGGATGGCGAAGCGTTCGCGCAGGGCGGGGACGTCCAGCAAGTCGAGGATTTCGCTGACCGGGAAACGGCTGTCCGGGAGTTTCAGCAGATGCTCGACGGCGATCAACAGTGGGTCGCGGCCCCGTTGGCCCTGGTCCGTCAGGGTGAAGGGGATGAAGCGTGGGTCTTTTTTATCCAACTGGCCGAAAACTGCGCGGATATGCGGTGCATAGCTGTCAACGTCGGGGACCATGACGATAACGTCGCGAGGGCGCAACGTGGGGTCCGCGCTGAAGCGCTGGAGCAGTTGGTCGTGGAGGATTTCCACTTCGCGCTGGGCGCTGTGGGCGATGTGGAAGCGGATCGAGGTGTCGTACTGCAGATCGACGGCAGGCCAGCGTTCACGGGTTTCCGGGAGCGGGCGCAGTTCGAGGATGTCGTCCTGTAACTGGTTGAGGATGGTGGTCGGTTCGCTGTCGCTGAACAGGTCGATGCGCCCGTCGCGGAAGGCCGAACGGTAGCTGTTGGGGTCGTCGTAGCTGTCCAGCAGGTTGATGTAGTCGCGGCCTTGCTTGCCCCAGGCGGCCAGCAAGGGGTGGGCGTGCTGGTGCAGGGTTTGCGGGTCGATGGTGACGGGCATTCCGGTTTTGCGCGCCTGGCGTTTGTATTCGTTTCGCAGGAGGTCTTTGTCGGCAACGATGTCAGACCAATGGTGACGGCAAGGGTTGTGTACACAGAGCAACACCTGGCTGAAACGGGCCAGGCCGGCCAGCGCTTCCAGGGCTTGGGCGGGCAAGGAAGAAATGCCAAACACAATGACTCGGGACGGCAGGCCTTGCGGGGCGGTGTCCAGGTTATTGATACGCTCGATAAAACGCTGGTGGACCCCGGCCCGGCTCTGCGCCATGCCTTGCTCGCCAACGTCCAGCAGCAACGCCCGCCATAACTCGGCCTGCCAGCAGTTGGCCGGGCTCAGGGGCTTGGCTTCGCCTCGGCCATTGCGCAGTTGGTGGCGACCAGCGGCCCAGTCTTCCAGCCAGTCCGCACGGTAGACCTGATATTGGTCGAACAAATCGGCCAGGCGTTCCGCCAGTTGGTAGCGTTTACGCAGGTCAGTGTCGTGGGTGAGGAAACGTTGCAGGGGCTCGAAGTGCGGCTGGTCGATCAGCTCGGGCAGCAGGCGCATTAATCTCCAGGTCAGCGGGGCCTTGTCCAGCAGGGACGTGACCGGGATTTCGTCGCGACCCAGGACCATGCGATAGAGCTGCCACATAAAGCTGCCGGGCAGTTGCACGTCGATTGCAGCGGCGATGCCGCAGCCCCCCATGTCGTCCTCTTCCGGGTCTTCGGCAAGGGCCAGCTTGAGCCATTGCGCGATGCCGTTGCTTTGCACCAGGGCGATTTCGTTTTCCAGGGGAGCCAGCGGATAACGACGCATCCAACTGACAACCAGGCTGCGCAGTTCATCCAGGCGATTGCCGTGGACGACCATGAATCCAGCGCTGAGGGACGTTGCATCCGGCATAACGGCTTCCTTGGGAAAAGCAAAATCGAGGGAGGGACTTTAGCATTGAAGGGCGTTATGGGCAGAGTTGGACTATGTGCCAAATCACCTCAGTACTTTTCAACCGCCCAAAACAAAACCCCAACTGCTTTCGCAATTGGGGTTTCGGAATTTAATCTTGACGATGACCTAC
>NZ_JBWKWY010000051.1:0-24260 GCF_059422465.1 Pseudomonas sp. GW821-FHT01D09 | reverse complement strand
TGGTCAAGCCCAGGCCGGTCAAATACCCCAAAAAGAAAGCGGGAGGGCTTAACTGACTGGCATTAGGGCAAGCCCGCCCCCACACTGGAACGCGATCACCTGTGGGAGCGGGCTTGCCCGCGATAAGGCCCGAGCAGCCAACCTTAAGCCCGAAACTGCCCCAGGCTAGCCTTCAACTGCGCCGCCAACCCATCCAACACCTTGCCGCTGGCCGTAGTCTCCAGCACCGCCTGCGCCGCCCGCTCGGCCTGGGCATGGATCACCTCGACCCGTCCCCGTACCGCGTGCGCACCCAGGGCCTGATGCTCGGCAGCCCGGGTCGCCAGGCCAATCGCCGTATGCACCTGCTCCACCGAGTCTTGCACCGTTTGTTGCAAACGCACACTTTCGCGCAGCACCAGCAGCCCCTCACTGGCCTGGCGGCCGGCCTTGCCGATGGTTTCCACCGCCTCACGCGCACCTTGCTGCAACGCCACGATATGCGCCTGGATATCGCCGGTGGAGCTTTGAGTCTTGCTGGCCAGCGCCCGCACTTCGTCCGCCACCACCGCAAAGCCCCGTCCGGTTTCACCGGCACGCGCGGCTTCGATAGCCGCATTCAGGGCCAGCAGGTTGGTTTGCTCGGCAATGCCGTGGATCACCGTCAGCACCACTTCAATCTGCTCGCTTTGCTGGGCCAGGCGCTCGATCACCTTGGAGCCGGCCTGCACCTGCCCGGCCAGCGCCTCGATCAAACTGCCGACTTCAGCTGAAGTACGCGAATTCTCATCGGTGGCCTGGCGGATCTCCACCACCTGCTGCAACGCGGCCTGCATGGCCTGGCTTTCGGCCTGGGCCTCGTCGGCCATTTGCGACAGCGCCCGCAGGCTCTCGGCCACTTCATCGCGCTGCAAGCCCGCCGCCGCATCGGCACCGGCATTGCGCAAGGTCATCGCGCCGATTTCCACACCGGTACGCTGGGCCACATCGCCCGCCTCGCGCACGATGGGCTGCAACTTATCCACAAACCGATTGACCGCCGAAGCCATGGCGCCGATTTCATCCTGGCTGTTGATCTGCACACGCTTGGTCAGGTCCCCCTCGCCAGCGGCCAAGTCATCCATGGCCGCGATCAGCAACTTCAGGCGATTGACCACCCGCCGCCCCAGCACCACGGCAATCAGCAACAGCACGCCCAGGCCCACCACCGCCAGGCCCAGGCCGATACGCCAGCGCAGGGCCTGCGCAGCCTCTTGCACGGCACTGGAGGTGTTAGCCGTCATTTCGGTGGCCGTGGCCTGCGCCGACTGCAGCCGTGCGCCCATGGCCGCCGCACTGTCCGCCGCCGCGCCCTTGAGGCTGTCGCCCACCAATTGCCCACCGCTGGCGATCAATGCGGCAAAGCGCTGGTCCAGGGCCGCCAGGTCCGCCTCGACCGCCGCGGTGGAAACCCCCATGAGCACCTTGCCGATCTCCACGCCATTGGGGCTGATGGAGGCTTCGACGTAGTACACCGACGGGTCGTTTTTCGCGGCATTCAACACTTTATCCAGCGCACGGTCGCCCTGGCCTTTTTCCAGGAGCGCCTTGTTGATCGGGTTTTCCCGGTTCAGATAACGGGTCAGGTGCTGGCCCGTGGCATCGTCATACACCACAAACAGCACATTGGGGTTGCGCTGGGCACGCCGGGCAAACTCCGACAACGCTGGAACATCGCTGTCCCACATCGCGCGCGGGGCAACCGAGGCCAGTAACTGCGCCATGTCATTGGCGGAGTCCTTCAGGTCTTTTTCCAGGGTCTCACGCAGTTGCTGCTGCTCTTGCTTCAGGCGCGCAGAAAGGCCTGCGGTCAGGCGGTCACTGGTACTGGCCGACAGGCTGTCCAGGCCGGAGGTCACTTCCTTGCCGGCCTGGGTCAATTCGCCCGACAGCTTCTGGCTGTCCACGCCCAGGCGCTTGCCCAAATCGGCCTCCAGGGCCGTGACGGTGCTCCGGGTCAGAGCGACCGCCACCAGCACTTGCACCAAAAGAGCGATACCAAGGGTAACGAACACCGGCCGCAACAGCCGGCTTTGTAACAATGAGAGAACGGCAGACATCGGGAATCCCTCCACCACGGGTGCCATTAAATTGATAGCACCGCGAAAGAGAGAAATATAGCAAGGGTCGTGCCGTGCGCACGGCAGAAACGACAAAGGGCCCCCAATGGGGCCCTTTGCTTTTTACATCAACAGCTTATTAAGCGAACGGATGACGCAGAACGATAGTCTCGTTGCGGTCCGGGCCCGTCGAAATAATGTCGATCGGCGCGCCGATCAACTCTTCAACGCGCTTGATGTAGGCACGGGCGTTAGCTGGCAGCTCTTCCAGGGTCTTGGCACCCACGGTCGATTCGGTCCAACCCGGCACTTCTTCGTACACAGGCTGCAGGCCCACGTAGCTGTCAGCGTCGGTCGGGGCAACCTCATTACCTTCTGCATCCTTGTAGCCGATGCAGATGTTGATGGTTTGCAGGCCGTCGAGTACGTCCAGCTTGGTCAGGCAGATGCCCGAGATGCTGTTCACATCGATAGCGCGACGCAGGATAACCGCGTCGAACCAGCCACAACGACGGGCACGCCCGGTAGTGGCGCCGAACTCATGGCCTTGCTTGGCCAGGTGCGCGCCGACATCGTCGAACAGTTCAGTCGGGAAAGGCCCCGAACCTACGCGCGTGGTGTAGGCCTTGGTGATGCCCAGGATGTAGTCCAGGAACATCGGGCCAACGCCCGAACCCGTCGCCACGCCACCAGCAGTGGTGTTGGAGCTGGTCACGTACGGGTAGGTGCCGTGGTCGATGTCCAGCAACGAACCCTGGGCGCCTTCAAACATGATGTCTTTACCGGCGCGACGCAGGTCGTGCAGCTCGGCCGTCACGTCGAGCATCAGCGGCTTGAGCAGTTCAGCGTACTCTTTGCACTCGGCCAGGGTCTTGTCGAATTCAATGGCTGGCTCTTTGTAGTAACCAACCAGCATGAAGTTGTGGTAATCCACCAGTTCACGCAGCTTGTCTTCAAAGCGCGGCATGTTGAGCAGGTCGCCCACACGCAGGCCACGACGTGCAACCTTGTCTTCGTAGGCCGGGCCGATGCCGCGACCGGTAGTACCGATCTTCAGCTCGCCACGGGCCTTTTCACGGGCCTGGTCCAGCGCAACGTGGAAGGACAGGATCAGCGGGCAGGACGGGCTGATACGCAGGCGCTCGCGCACCGGTACGCCTTTCTCTTCCAGCTTGGTGATCTCGCGCAGCAGGGCGTCAGGTGCAACCACCACGCCGTTGCCGATCAGGCACTGCACGCCTTCGCGCAGCACGCCCGACGGGATCAGGTGCAAGACGGTTTTTTCGCCATCGATGACCAGGGTGTGGCCAGCGTTGTGGCCACCTTGGTAGCGCACTACGGCGGCAGCATGTTCGGTCAGCAGATCAACGATCTTGCCTTTGCCCTCATCACCCCATTGGGTGCCCAGGACTACGACATTCTTACCCATAACACTTGTCCTCATTCGCGCAAACTTGGTGCCGGCGTTGGCCGGCAGGAAAACTCAAGAAGCCAGTGGCGATACTTGCCAAAGCCCGTTCTGCTGAATCAATTGCCGGTCGCAGTCCGCTTCACGGGCGGCGGCCAATGGCTGCCCAGGCAAGGCCTGGACGACACGCTGACCCTCACTGCGCAACTGGCAGACCTGCTGCCAGAGTGCCGCGTCCGTACTGTCTGGCATCCAGATACCGCCAGACGGTAGCTCGACTTCAGCACGCCCCAGGGTCACCAGGGTTTTCAAATCGGTAGAAAAGCCAGTCGCCGGACGGGCACGACCGAAGTCGGCGCCGATATCGTCATAACGACCGCCCTGGGCAATGGCTTGGCCAACGCCCGGAACAAACACCGCGAACACCACACCGGTGTGGTAGTGGTAGCCGCGCAACTCACCCAGGTCGAAATACAACGGCAGTTGCGGGAAGCGCGCCGACAACTGCTCGGCAATCGCCAGCACATCGTCCAGGGCCGCCAGCACCGGGGCCGGCGCGTTGGCCAGGCGCTCGCGGGCGGCGGTCAGCACTTCGCGACCACCACACAGGTCCACCAGCGCACGCAACATGCCGGCCAGGTCGGCAGGCACGCCTTCGGTCAGGGCGATCACTTCGTCGATGGCCTTGCGCTGCAGGGCATCGAACAACTGTTGCTCCACTTCGCCGGACAAACCGGCCGCACGGGCCAGGCCACGGTAGATACCGACATGCCCCAGGTCCATGTGCACATCCGGCACATCCGCCAGTTGCAGCATCGCCAGCATCAGGCTGATGACTTCAACGTCGCTGCTCGGGCTTGCATCGCCATACAACTCGGCGCCCAGCTGGATCGGGCTACGGGACGATGACAAGGCGCGCGGCTGCGCGTGCAGCACACTGCCGGCATAGCACAGGCGGCTCGGCCCTTCACGGCGCAGGGTATGCGCATCGATACGCGCCACTTGCGGCGTGATATCGGCGCGAAAACCCATTTGCCGGCCCGATTGCGGGTCGATGACCTTGAAGGTGCGCAGATCCAGGTCCTGGCCCGCGCCGGTCAGCAGGGATTCCAGGTACTCGATATGGGGAGTCACGACAAACTCGTAACCCCAGCTCTGGAACAGATCCAACACCTGGCGGCGCGCGATTTCAATGCGCGCTGCCTCTGGTGGCAGTACTTCTTCGATGCCATCTGGCAGCAGCCAGCGGTCTACCGTTGCCATTACGCCATTCCCCTATGACCCGGCCTGCCCTTGGGCGAGCCTTGAGTGAAGCAGAAAATCCCCGGCCCCTGCATAAACCACGCGCAAGAGCGACGTGACGAATGGCCTGTAAACGGCCTCGTCGGGCACTTTCCTCGAAAAACCTGTCACGCCTGCAGCGCACAACAACAATCAAACATGCAGACGCAAAAAAGCCGGGAATTTCCCGGCTGCCGCATCATACACCCGTTTTCCGAAAGGATCACCCCGCCGAGCGTTTTAGCCGCCCGACGGAGTGGTTCCAGACAGTCAGCGGGTTACTTGGACTTTTCCAGGTAGCGGAAGAAATCGCTACTTGGGTCCAGCACCATGACGTCGGTTTTGTTCGCAAAGCTTTCACGGTAGGCACGCAGGCTACGATAGAACGCGTAGAACTCCTGGTCCTGGCCGTAAGCCTTGGCGTAGATCGCCGCGGCTTGAGCATCACCATCACCGCGGGCCTCTTCAGACTCCCGATAGGCTTCTGCCAACAGTACGCGACGCTGACGGTCGGCATCCGCACGGATACCTTCCGCCAGTTCGTTACCCTTGGCGCGGTGCTCACGCGCCTCACGCTCACGCTCGGTGCTCATGCGCTCGAACACGCTGCGGTTCACTTCCTTGGGCAGGTCGATAGCCTTGACCCGGACATCGACCACTTCGATACCCAGCTCTTTTTCCGCCATGGTGTTCAACGAACGGGTGATGTCAGCCATCAGCGCATCACGTTCACCGGATACCACCTCATGCAGGGTGCGCTTACCAAACTGGTCACGCAGGCCCGATTCCAGACGACGGGACAAACGCTCGTCGGCAATCTGCTTGAGGCCGGAAGTCGCGGTGTAGAAGCGCTCGGCATCCTTGACGCGCCACTTGGCGTAGGCGTCAACCATCACGGCTTTCTTTTCCAGGGTCAGGAAACGCTGTGTCGGTGCATCCAGGGTCATCAGGCGGGCGTCGAACTTGCGCACCTGGTTGACGTAGGGGACTTTCACATGCAGGCCCGGCTGGACATCCGCCTGGACCACACGCCCGAATTGCAGCAACACCGCACGCTCGGTCTGAGCCACGATGTAGAAGCAGTTCCAGGCAGCGATGACCACGACGACACCCACAATCAGGGCGGTCAGCGATTTATTGCTCATCAACGACTCTCCCTGGAACGTGTTTGCTGTTGCTGCAAGTCAGCGGCCGCACGGGCGCTCGCTTCGTTGGCAGCGGCAGTCGAACTGGCGGAAGACGAAGTACTGCCGGCACTACGACCACCTTCGATCATCTTGTCCAGCGGCAGGTACAGCAGGTTGTTCTGCCCACCCTTGTTGCCGGTCACGAGAACCTTGCTGGTGTTGCTGAAGACTTCCTGCATGGTGTCCAGGTACAGACGCTCGCGGGTGACTTCCGGTGCCTTGCGGTACTCGGCCACCAGCTTGGTGAAGCGGTCGGCCTCACCCTTGGCGCGGGACACGACTTCGTCGCGGTAACCGTTGGCATCTTCAAGGATGCGCTGGGCCTGACCACGGGCTTCCGGCACCACGCCGTTGGCGTAGGTTTCAGCCTGGTTGCGCGAACGCTGTTCGTCTTCACGGGCGCGGATCACGTCATCGAAGGCTTCCTGCACTTCACGCGGTGCCGCTGCGCTCTGTACGTTGACCTGGGTCACGGTGATACCGGTGCGATAAGTATCGAGGAACCGCTGCAGGCGCTCCTTGATCTCGCTGGCCATCAGTTCACGGCCTTCGGTCAGCACCTGGTCCATCGCGGTGGAACCCACTACGTGGCGCAGGGCGCTTTCGGTCGCATGCTGCAAGCTGACTTCCGGCTGGTCGACGTTAAGCACGAAGTCCTGCAGGTTGCTGATCTTGTACTGCACGGTCAGCGGCACTTCGACGATGTTCTCGTCTTCGGTCAGCATCTGGCCCTGCTTGGTGTAGGCACGCTCACGCGTGACGTTCTCCATGTACTTCTTGTCGATCGGCGGGAAGTAGATATTCAGGCCGGGGCCGACAGTCTCGTAGTACTTGCCGAAGCGCAGCACCACGGCTTGCTCCTGCTCGTCCACCACATAGACCGCGCTGTACAGCCAGACAGCCGCCAGCGCCACGAGGCCCAGGCCCAGCAGGCCGTAGCCGCCGCCCTTGCTCGTGCGGCCGCCGTCGTCACCACCACGTTTTTTTCCACCACCGAACAACCCATTCAGGCTTTCCTGCAGCTTTCGGAAGGCCTCGTCGAGATCTGGTGGCCCCTTGCGGTCGCCATTATTGCGGCGTTTACCACCCCAAGGATCCTGATTATTCGAGTTGCCACCCGGCTCATTCCAAGCCATAGCGCTCTCCATCTGATAAAGCAAAGACGCACCCACGGCGCGCCGACCAATGCTACAGAATGCCTGCCACAGCGGCACAACCGCTTTCTCAGGCTTTTATTGCAAAGTGTGTTGTTCGAGGAACTCCATCGGCACAACGCCCTCACGGCTCACCAGCCGATTGAGCTCCGAACGGGGCAAACGAACCGCCAGCAGGCTGACACCTTCTTCGTCGTGTTCTTCTTTCTGTACCGCGCCCAGCTCAAAGAACTGAGCACGCAGTCGAGCAAAACGCTGCGGCAAGCGCAAGGTGCCGACGAACAAATCGCCACCGAGCAACTCGGCAATCGCCTGCTCAAGCAGTTCCAGGCCGCTACCGTCCCGCGCCGACAGCCAGACCCGCTGGGGCCTGCCGTTCTCGTCGCGCTGGATTTGCGGCTCGACGCCTTCAAGCAAATCGAGTTTGTTATAGACCTCGAGGATCGGCAAGTCCTGGGCACCAATCTCACCCAGTACGACCATGACCTGCTCGATCTGCAACATCCGGTCAGGCTCGGCCGCATCGATGACGTGCAGCAGCAGGTCGGAGTTGCTCGACTCTTCCAGCGTAGACCGGAATGCCTCGACCAGCTTGTGCGGCAAGTGGCGGATAAAGCCCACGGTATCGGCCAGCACAATCGGCCCCAGGTCGTCGAGTTCCAGACGGCGCAAGGTCGGGTCAAGGGTGGCAAACAGCTGGTCCGCCGCGTACACGTCCGACTGGGTCACGTTGTTGAACAACGTGGATTTGCCGGCGTTGGTATAGCCCACCAGGGACACGGTAGGGATATCCGCACGCGAACGGCCACGTCGCGATTGCTCGCGCTGGCTGCGTACTTTTTCCAGGCGGCCCTTGATCTGGCGCAGGCGCACCCGCAACAGGCGCCGGTCGGTTTCAAGCTGGGTTTCACCCGGGCCACGCATGCCGATACCGCCACCCTGGCGTTCAAGGTGCGTCCAGCCGCGAACCAGGCGGGTGCTCATGTGATCAAGCTGGGCCAGTTCGACCTGGAGCTTGCCTTCATGAGTACGGGCACGCTGGGCGAAAATATCGAGAATCAGACCGGTGCGGTCAATCACGCGACACTCGAAGACTCGTTCGAGGTTACGTTCCTGACTGGGCGTGAGGATGTGATTGAAGATCACCAGATCGGCTTCTTCGGCATGGACCAGGTCGCGTAGCTCCTCGACCTTGCCGCTGCCAATCAGAAATTTGGCGGTTGGCCGATGACGCGGCACGTTAAAAAACGCGACGGTCTCGGCGCCGGCCGAATTTGCCAGCTCCTGAAACTCCTGCGGATCTTCGCGCGCCTCAGGGTCCTGTCCATCCAAGTGAACGAGGATCACTCGCTCACCACCACCGTGGCGCTCAAAGAACAAAGGAGACTCCTATCAGGCGTTACCTGGCTCAGCGTCACCCTGTTCGGATTCGGTTGCGCTAGGCAGACGAATTGGACGAACCGGCACTACTGTCGAGATAGCGTGCTTGTAGACCATCTGGCTGACGGTGTTTTTCAGCAGGATGACGAACTGGTCGAAAGACTCGATCGTACCTTGCAGCTTGATGCCGTTGACCAGATAGATGGAAACCCCAACTTTCTCTTTACGTAAAGTATTCAAGTAAGGGTCTTGTAGCGAATGCCCTTTTGACATGTGCCGCACTCCTTTAAGGATCAATAATAAAAAATCGGAAAAATAAATAGTTTGTAACCGTCACACCCCCAAGGATAGACGGCAATTGCAAGGACTCAGCTCAATATGGAGACCGTTCCCAAGTATTTCAAGGCGCGTGACAGATTGTCGCAATCCAAACTGTCCAGCCAATGCAAGTCAGTCCAGCTGCGCAGCCAAGTGAACTGGCGCTTCGCCAATTGGCGCGTGGCAATAATGCCGCGCTCCTGCATTTCGGCTGACGTCAGCTTGCCATCCAGATGATCCCAGACTTGGCGATAGCCTACAGCACGTATCGAAGGCAATCCCGGATGCAGATCACCTCTTGAACGCAGTGCTACGACCTCCTCCACGAATCCCTGTTCCAACATAATTGTGAATCTTTGTGCAATTCGTTCATGCAACACCTGGCGATTCGCCGGAGCGATGGCCAGATTGGCGACAGTATAGGGCAATTGTCCCGGTCCAGAGGTGCCTGCATCAGCACTTTGCGCAGATTGTCTGAGGCGATGGGCCGTCATCGTCTGGCCACTCACCCGCCAGACTTCCAGGGCCCGGCTCAGGCGCTGGGGGTCGTTGGGGTGAATACGTGCGGCAGACACCGGGTCAATCGCCGCCAACTGCTCGTGCAGGGCCTGCCAGCCAAGGCGTACAGCCTCTTCTTCGATCTCGGCGCGCACCTGTGGATCGGCCGGCGGCATCTCTGCCAGGCCTTCCTGCAACGCCTTGTAATAGAGCATCGTGCCGCCCACCAGCAGCGGGATCTTGCCCCGTGCGGTGATCTGCGCCATGGCGGCGAGGGCATCGGTACGGAAATCCGCCGCCGAGTAGCTTTGCGACGGATCGATAATGTCGATCAGACGATGGGGATGGGCGGCCAACAGTTCTTTGGACGGCTTGGCCGTGCCAATGTCCATGCCCCGGTAAACCAGGGCCGAATCGACGCTGATCAGCTCACAAGGCAAGACCTTGGTCAGCTCGATTGCCAGGTCGGTCTTGCCAGCGGCCGTCGGGCCCATCAGGAAGATGGCGGGAGGTAGGGCGCTCATCAGCGGCCGCGCAGGAATAGTTTGTCCAGATCATCCAGGCCCATCTGGGTCCAGGTCGGTCGGCCATGGTTGCACTGGCCACTGCGCTCGGTGTTTTCCATGTCCCGCAGCAGGCCGTTCATTTCCGGCAGGGCCAGGCGCCGGTTGGCGCGGATCGCGCCGTGGCAGGCCATGGTGCCGAGCAGTTCGTTGATATGCGCCTGGATCCGGTCACTGGTGCCGTATTCCATCAGGTCCGCCAGCACGTCAGCCACCAGCCGGTTGGCCTCGGCCTGCTTGAGCAAGGCGGGAATCTGCCGGATGGCCAGGGTTTCCGGGCCCAGGCGCTGCAATTCAAAACCCAGTTTCTGGAACACCGCCAGGTGCTCCTCGGCGCAATCGGCTTCGCGCTGGCTCACCGCCAGGGACTCCGGCACCAGCAATGGCTGGCCGCTCAGGCCTTCGCTGGCCATGGCGATCTTCAGGCGCTCGTACATGATCCGCTCATGGGCCGCGTGCATGTCCACCAGCACCAGGCCATGGGCGTTTTCCGCGAGGATATAGATGCCCTTGAGCTGGGCCAGGGCATACCCCAGGGGCGGGATATCGCCGCCACCTTCCGGCAGCGCCACTGCACCCGGCTCGGCACCGGGCAGCGGCGCAAAGAATTCACGATAGGCCGCCTGGGCCTCGGCCACCGGCACCGCTGATTGCGGTCGCGGGGTGTATTGATACTGATAGCCCGCACCGGCCCCCGAACCCGCCGCCGGGTAACTTGGCTGGGCTTGCGGCGATTGCAGCAGGTTGGCCGCCAGGCTCATTTCGCCCTGGGGCCCGAACTCGCCGGCCTCCGGCCCTGTAGGGCGGACGATGGCGGTGACAATCGGCGCCGCCAGTTGATCATCCGGGCGCACATCGCCCAGGGCGCGGTGCAAGGTGCCATACAGGAAATCGTGGACCATGCGCCCATCACGAAAGCGCACCTCGTGCTTGGTCGGGTGCACGTTGACATCAACCACCGCCGGGTCCACTTCAAAGAACAGTACAAAGGTCGGATGCCGGCCATTGAACAGCACGTCGCGATAGGCCTGGCGCACCGCATGGGCCACCAGTTTGTCGCGCACTGCCCGGCCATTCACAAAGAAATACTGCAAGTCGGCCTGGCTGCGGGAGAACGTCGGCAAACCGACCCAGCCCCACAAATGCAGGCCATTGCGCTCGATTTCAATCGGCAGCGCCTGCTCCAGGAACCCCGCGCCACAGATCGCCGACACACGTCGGGCGCGGGCGGCATCGTCGTTGGCCTCGTGCAGGCTGAGGATGGTCTTGCCGTTGTGGCGCAGATGGAAAGCCACGTCGAAACGGGCCAGGGCCAGGCGCTTGATGACTTCTTGCAGGTGATCGAATTCGGTTTTTTCGGCCTTGAGGAATTTGCGCCGTGCCGGGGTATTGAAGAACAGGTCACGCACTTCCACCGAGGTGCCCACCGGATGGGCCGCCGGCTGGACCCGGGGCGCCATGTCGCGGCCCTCGGTCTCGACCTGCCAGGCCTGTTCGGCGCCACGGGTGCGGGAGGTCAGGGTCAGGCGTGCCACGGAGCTGATCGACGCCAGCGCCTCACCGCGAAAGCCCAGGCTCATCACCCGCTCAAGGTCTTCCAGGTCACGGATCTTGCTGGTGGCATGGCGCGCCAGCGCCAGCGGCAGGTCATCGGAGGAAATCCCGCTGCCGTCGTCGCGCACCCGCAGCAACTTGACGCCGCCCTGCTCCACATCCACGTCAATGCGCCTGGCGCCGGAGTCGAGGCTGTTTTCCAGCAGTTCCTTGATCACCGAGGCCGGGCGCTCGACCACCTCGCCCGCCGCGATCTGGTTGGCCAGCCGCGGGCTGAGCAGTTCGATGCGCGAGGCGCTGTTCAATACCGATTCGCTCATTGCTGTGCTGCCAATTCAGTGCCGGGGATGGTCAACACCTGGCCGACTTTCAGTTCATCGGTCTTCAGGCTGTTGGCGCTGCGCAATGCAGCGGCCGACACCTGAAAGCGTACGGCCAGCATGGCCAGGGTGTCGCCAGGCTGCACCCGGTGATCACGCGGGCCCTGGGCGATCTTCCCGGAATCGCGCAGCCAGGCGATATAGGTGCCCGGTGGCGGGTTCTGCTGGAAGAACTGGCGCACGCCGGAACTGATGGAGCGCGCCAGCGCCTGCTGGTGGCTGGCGCTGGCCAGTTTGTTGGCTTCGTTGGCGTTGGAGATAAAGCCGGTTTCCACCAGAATCGACGGGATATCCGGCGATTTGAGCACCATAAACCCAGCCTGCTCCACCCGCTGCTTGTGCAGCGGCGTGACCCGGCCCATGTTGCTCAACACCTTCTGCCCGACGTTAAGGCTGGAGGTCAGCGAGGCGGTCATCGACAAGTCCAGCAATACACCGGCGAGCATGCGGTCTTTGTCGTCCAAAGACACGTTGCCGGCGCCGCCGATCAAGTCGGAACGGTTTTCGCTGTCGGCCAGCCAGCGCGCGGTCTCGGACGTGGCGCCGCGATCCGACAGGGCAAACACCGAGGCACCGAAGGCCGCCTTCGATGGCGCGGCGTCGGCGTGGATCGACACGAACAGGTCGGCGCCCTTCTTGCGCGCGATTTCAGTACGTCCACGCAATGGGATGAAGTAGTCGCCGGTACGGGTCAGTTCGGCACGATAGCCTTTCATCCCGTTGATCTGGCGCTGCAGCTCCCGGGCGATGGCCAGGACCACGTCTTTTTCGTGCTGGCCACGGGAGCCCGAAGCGCCCGGGTCTTCACCGCCGTGGCCGGCGTCGATCACGACGATGACGTCACGCTTGCCGGCCGGCGCTGGCGGCAGTGGTGGCAACTTGACCTGGGGCTGCGCAGGGTTGACCGGCACCGCCGGTGTGGTAGCAACGGCAGGGGTCGGCGCCGGGGCTGGCGCAGCGTCGGCCGGGTTGTCAAAGAGGTCGACCACCAGGCGGTTGCCATACTGGGCGTTCGGCGCGAGGGAAAAGCTCTTGGGCGTGACGACCTTCTTCAGGTCGATGACCACCCGCAGGTCGGTCGGCGTGCGCTGGGCCGAGCGCATGGCGGTAATCGGCGTGTTGGCGGTGGAGACCTTCAGGGGCGCGGCCAGGGTCGCACCGTTGATGTCGATCACCAGGCGATCAGGCGCCGTCAGGGTAAAGACACTGTGCTGGACTGGGCCAGACAGGTCGAACACCAGTCGCGTGTTATCCGGCGCTCGCCACAGGCGCACACTTTTTACCTGTGAAGCGGCCAGAGCATTGACAGTCATTGCCGCAAGCAACACCCCCACGACAGCAACCAACGCGCGAAAGCGCATACCTAACCCACCCATTATTAGAATTCCAAAGCCAAAGCGGCACACCAGGACTCACTGCGTGCGCTCTGGGACAACAATTTCAACTGACGTCCATGGTTATGCGGGGTAATGGTAATGGTCAGGTCGGGCTTTGGCAAAAAGCCTGTGCCCTTGTCCGGCCACTCGATCAGGCATAAGGCGTCGCCATCGAAGTAATCGCGGATGCCCATGTACTCCAATTCCTCGGGATCCACCAGGCGATACAGGTCGAAATGGAACGCTCGCACGTCACCGATCTCGTAAGGCTCTACCAGGGTGAACGTCGGACTTTTCACCGCGCCGGCGTGCCCAAGCCCGCGAATGATGCCGCGTGACAGCGTGGTTTTGCCGGCGCCCAGGTCACCCTGCAGGAAAATCAGGCCCACGCCCTGGGTAATCTCCGCAATGCGTTTGCCAAAAGCCACCATGGCCTCTTCATCCGCGATAAACAGCGTTACTTCAGACACGGTGACTGCTCCTCCAACAACTGACGAATGGCCGGAACCAGATCGCTAGCCGCCAGGCCGCGACCCAAGGCGCCCTGGCGCTCGCCCGCCATGGCGTGCAACCACACCGCCAGGCTGGCGGCCTCGAACGCCGGCATACCCTGGGCCAGCAGCGCGCCGAGCAAACCTGCGAGCACATCGCCCAGGCCCGCCGAGGCCATGGCCGGATGCCCCTGGTCACAACGCGCTACCCGCCCATCCGGGCTGGCAATCAGGCTCCCCGCGCCCTTGAGTACCGTGACGGCGTTGAATTTCTGGCTCAGCGCGCGCGCTACCTTAAGCCGGTCGGCCTGAACCGCGGCTGTCGAGATGCCCATCAGCCGCGCCGCCTCCCCCGGGTGCGGCGTGATCACGCAATCGGCCGGCAACGTGACATGGCCGGCGGCCAGCAGGTTCAGGGCGTCAGCATCCCAGACCTGGGGTTGCCGGGCATTGGCGGCCACCGACAGCAGGCTTTTGCCCCAGGCCATGTCGCCCAGGCCCGGGCCGATCACGATCACCGAGACTTTTTCCAGCAAGCCCATCAACTGATTGGCCGAATGCACGCCCCGCGCCATGACTTCCGGCAAACGGGTCAAGGCCGCCGGCACATGTTCGCTGCGGGTCGCCAGGGACACCAGGCCAGCACCACTGCGCAGCGCACTTTCGGCACTCAGCAGCGCCGCGCCGCCAAAGCCATGGTCGCCGCCGATCACCAGTACATGACCAAACCGGCCCTTATGGGCCCCTGGAGAACGCGCAGCCAGTTGCGGCAAATAGCCGGGCAACAGGGGCTGAACGTCGGTTATTTCGTGTTTTGTCTGCGGCATGCGTCTTCAAGCTCCGATGTCTGGCAGAATTATACGCATCTAACCTGCGGTTTCTCTCGTCTCATGCCTGCTATTACCACCGATCTGCCCGCCCTCGCCCAATCGATCAAAGACTGGGGCCGCGAGCTGGGCTTTCAGCAAGTCGGCATCAGCGGCCTGGACCTGGCCGAGCATGAACAGCACCTGCAACGCTGGCTCGACGCGGGCTATCACGGCGAGATGGACTACATGGGCGCCCATGGCAGCAAACGCTCGCACCCGGACGAACTGGTGCCCGGCACCTTGCGCGTGGTGTCCCTGCGCATGGATTACCTGCCCGGCGACACGCACATGGCGCAACGGCTGGCCCAACCCGAAAAAGCCTACATCTCCCGTTATGCCCTGGGCCGCGACTACCACAAGCTGATCCGCAAGCGCGTGCAGCAACTGGCCGACCGCATCCAGGCGCAGATCGGCCCGTTTGGTTTCCGCGCCTTTGTCGACAGCGCCCCGGTGCTGGAAAAAGCCATCGCCGAGCAGGCCGGTTTAGGCTGGATCGGCAAAAACACCCTGGTCCTCAACCGCAAGGCCGGCAGCTACTTCTTCCTCAGCGAGTTGTTTGTCGACCTGCCGCTGCCCGTCGACCCGCCCCACAGCACCGAACATTGCGGGCGCTGCACCGCCTGCCTGGACATCTGCCCGACCAATGCCTTCGTCGGGCCTTATGTACTGGATGCCCGGCGCTGCATTTCCTACCTGACCATCGAACTCAAGAGCGCGATCCCCGAGGATCTGCGACCGCTGATTGGCAACCGGGTGTTCGGCTGCGATGACTGTCAGATCGTTTGCCCGTGGAATCGTTTCGCCAGGCCTTCAGCCGAAAGCGATTTCAAACCGCGCCATAATCTGGATAACGCCGAACTGGCCGAGTTATTTATGTGGGATGAGGATAAATTCCTCAGCAGCACCGAAGGCTCGCCCCTGCGCCGCGCCGGTTATGAGCGCTGGCTGCGCAACCTGGCCGTGGGCCTGGGCAACGCGCCCTCCAGCATTCCAGTGCTGGAAGCCTTGAAGGCGCGGCGGGACTACCCCTCCGAACTGGTCCGCGAACATGTGGAATGGGCGCTGAACCAGCACGCAACACGCTAGTGTTCGTCGTTGTAGACGAACTTGGGCATTTCCCAATGAAAACGGATCGCCAGCAGGCGCAATAGAAAGCCGCTGAACAGGGTGAGCAGGATCGCCTGCTCGCTGGGCAGTTCCAGATAGAGACACAGCATGTAGCACCAGGCGGCGAGGAACGACACGCTGGCATACAGTTCGCGGCGGAAGATCAGCGGGATATCGTTACAGAAGATATCCCGCAGGATCCCGCCAAACACCCCGGTGATCACCCCGCTGACCGAGGCCACCAGCATACCGTGGCCCATTTCCAGAGCCGTCATGCAGCCGATCAGGGTGAAGGCCACCAGGCCTACGGCATCCAGCGCCAGGAACAGCGAGCGCAGATGGCGCATCAAGGGCGCGATAAAGATCGTGACCAATGCCGCGACAGAGGTCAGCACCAGGTATTCCGGGTGCTTGACCCAGGTCAGCGGGTAGTGGCCAAGCAACACATCGCGCACCGAACCGCCACCCAGCGCCGTCACGCAGGCGATCAACACCACGCCAAACCAATCCATGCCGCGCCGGCCGGCGGACAGGGCGCCGGTCATGGCTTCGGCGGTGATGGCGATGAGGTAGAGCATCAACAGCATGATGGCGATCCTTGCAAAGAGGCGCGCAGTCTAATCATTTGGCGGGGGCACCAAAAGGGGGCGCTCGGCGAAAGACCGAGCATGCCCACACTTGGAATGCGATCAAATGTGTGGCTTGCCTACGATAGCGGTAGGTCAGTCGAGACATCCTTGCTTGATCCACCGCCATCGCGGGCCCTGGCGCCACGAACTCAAGCCTTGATGAAATGCTTGCGGTAATGCTGCAACTCGGCAATCGACTCGCGGATATCATCCAGTGCCAGGTGGGTACTGCCCTTGTGGAAGCTGTCTTTAACCTCCGGTGCCCAGCGCGCGGCCAGTTCTTTCAAGGTCGACACATCCAGGTTGCGGTAGTGGAAGTAGCTTTCCAGCTCCTTCATATGGGTATAAAGGAAGCGGCGGTCCTGGCAGATACTGTTGCCACAGATCGGCGACTTGCCCTTGGGCACCCACAGCTCCAGGAAGGCAATCGTCTGGGCCTGCGCCTCGGCCATGCTGATGCGGCTGTCGCGCACGCGCTGGGTCAGGCCCGAGTTGCCGTGGGTGCGGGTGTTCCACTCGTCCATGGTGGCCAGCACCGCGTCGCTGTGGTGGATGGCGATCACCGGACCTTCGGCCAAGGTGTTGAGGTTGCTGTCGGTGACAATGGTCGCCATCTCGATGATGACGTCGGTGTCAGGGTTCAGACCGGTCATTTCCAGATCGATCCAAATCAGGTTCTGTGGGTTTTGCATGTCGTGGTTCCTTGGCACCTTGGCGTAGCTGCGCAGTTTAGCAGGCCGGGCGTGCTAGACTCGCGACCGTTTTATCCAACCTTATGCATTATCGACACGGAACACCAATGGCCAAACGCCAGCTCAACCGCCGCCAAAACTGGCGCATCGAAAAGATCCAGGGTGAACGCGCTGCCCGCGCCGCCAAACGTGAATCCTCTGCCGTGGAAGCGCTGGAGGGTGGCGACCTGGGCCCCGAGCAAACGGGCCTGGTGATCGCGCACTTTGGGGTGCAGGTCGAAGTCGAAGCCCTGGAAGGCGAGCTGGCCGGTGCAGTGTTCCGCTGCCACCTGCGCGCCAACCTGCCGGCACTGGTCACCGGCGACAAGGTGGTGTGGCGCGCCGGCAACCAGGGCATCGGGGTGATTGTCGCGCAACTGCCGCGCACCACCGAACTGCGTCGCCCGGACAGCCGTGGCCAACTCAAGCCGGTGGCGGCCAACGTCGACATGATTGTCATCGTCTTCGCGCCCTTGCCCGAGCCCCACGCCAACCTGATCGACCGCTACCTGGTGGCCGCCGAACACGCCGGCATCCGCCCGCTGTTGCTGCTGAACAAATTCGACCTGATCGACGAACAGAACGCCCCGGCGCTCAATGCCTTGCTCGCGGTGTATCGGCAGTTGGGCTACCCGGTGCTGGAAGTCTCGGCGCACCATGGCAATGGCATGGAACAGCTGCAACAGCAGTTGGACGGGCGCATCAGCGTGTTCGTCGGCCAGTCGGGCGTGGGCAAGTCGTCTTTGGTCAACAGCCTGCTGCCGGAAGTCGAGGCCCGCGTCGGCCCGTTGTCGGAACTGTCCGGCCAGGGTACGCACACCACCACCACTGCCCGCCTGTTCCACTTCCCGGGCGGTGGCGAACTGATCGACTCCCCCGGCATCCGTGAATTCGGCCTGGGCCACGTCAGCCGTGCCGATGTAGAAGCGGGGTTCATCGAGTTCAACGACCTGATCGGCACCTGCCGCTTCCGCGACTGCAAGCATGACCGCGAGCCAGGCTGCGCCTTGCTCAAGGCCCTGGAAGACGGGCGCGTGCAGCAGCAGCGGATGAACAGCTATCGCTCGATCATCGCCAGCTTGCCGGAGAGCAGCTACTGAGTGGCCATGCCTTGATACACATAAAGTGCAGCCTGCAACCCCCTACTCCATTGATTTAATAGGGGCCGGCATCAAGAATTCAGGACAACTGGGTGGCTCGTCGACACAAGCCAGCTTGAATTCGGAATTCCTGATGCCCATAATCACTCCGTTACCGGCGAAAGCCGGCAGGAGTCTGGATCCTTCCCGGAGTTGATCCAGCGGCGCAGAAGGGGCGAAGCAAGCTCCACTGCGTGTCGAATGAAGCCGCCTTCGGGCGGCTTTGCTTTTTACGGGACATTCGATTGACTCTCTACTATCACCCCAAACAAGGCGATATTCTTCTCTGCGATTTCACACGAGGCTTTGTCGCCCCTGAAATGCTGAAGATCCGCAAAGTCGTGGTGATATCCCCTACTGCCACCCACAATCGCAAGCTCTGCACTGTGGTACCTATTTCCTCTACCGCCCCCACAGTCCAGCATGACTGGCACCACCTACTGCACCTCAATCCACTTCAATCCGATGGCTACAAAGAGCTGTGGGTAAAGTGCGACATGATTTATACCGTGAGTTTCGAGCGCCTCGACAAACTCCATAGAAAGACCCGCTCCAAAGGTCGGGAGTACTTCGTACCCCGCCTGCATACCGATGATATGAAAGGTGTGATCAGTGGCGTCAAAGCCTACCTCCCACTCTGAGCCTAAATAGGAAACGCCCCGACAGATCGGGGCGTTTTCATTGAGACGGTACGCTTACGACCCTATCGCAGGCACCGTAGGATCCTTCACCCCACCCTCATCAAACAGATTCAGCTTCTGCCGCAACTCATGGGCCGGCAACGGCTGCTGCTCTGGCGGCAACGCGTTCGGGTCCACCGGTACTTCACCCGGTGCGCCATCGCCCTGGGTCGGCACCGGCGGCGTGGCACCCTGCTCACCCTCAATGGCGCGCTGGGCCTTTTTGGTCAGCACCACAATATCGATGCGCCGGTTGATCGGGTTGAACGGGTCCTGGGCATCAAACAGCTGCGATGAAGCAAACCCCACCACGCGCGCCACCTGGGTATCCGGATAGCTGCCGGCCACCAGGGCACGGCGGGCGGCGTTGGCGCGGTTGGCAGACAGCTCCCAGTTACCGAAATCACCCAGGCCCGAATATGGCTTGGCATCGGTGTGGCCGCTGACGCTGATCTTGTTCGGCACCGCCTTGATGGTGTCGGCCATGGCCAGCAGGATGTCTTCAAAGTAAGGCTTCAGGCGCGCACTGCCAGAGTCGAACATCGGTCGATTGGCAGCATCCATGATCTGGATACGCAAGCCGTCTGCGCTGATCTCGAAGTGGATCTGATCCTTGAATTTTTGCAGTTGCGGGTTCTCATCGACCTTGTTCTGCAATTCTTGCAGCAACAACTCCAGGCGCTCCTGCTCGACCTGCTCGGCCATGCTCTCGACGGTCTGGCGCTCGATCGGGATATTTTCCTGAGGCGCTTCGGTCTGCATCTCCGGGTTGATGGTGCGCTCGGGGGCCAACTCTGGCGAGCCGCCCAGGTCAATCACAAACGGCGTGCCGCTCTCGGAAAAGCCGATGGGATCCTTGAAATAGCCGGCAATGGCGATCTTTTGTTCCGGCGTCGCGGTGGACATCAGCCACAGCACCAAAAAGAACGCCATCATCGCCGTCGCAAAGTCGGCGAAGGCAATTTTCCAGGCGCCGCCGTGGTGCCCGGCAGCGAAGCGCTTGACGCGCTTGATGATGATTGGCTGGTTGTTTTCCATGGCTTAGCGACCGCGAACTGCTTGTTCCAGCTCGGCAAAGCTTGGACGGTGCTTCGGGTACAGGACCTTGCGCCCGAACTCAACCGCCAGGGACGGTGGCATGCCAGAGGCCGATGCCACCAGGGAAGCCTTGATCGCCTCGTAGACGTTCAGCTCTTCCTTGGCATCGTGGGCCAGGGAGGTGGCGAGCGGCCCAAAGAAGCCATAAGCCGCAAGAATACCGAAGAAGGTCCCCACCAAGGCGGCACCGACGTGCATGCCGATCGCCGCCTGGTCGCCTTCGCCCAGGGAGGCCATCGTCACCACGATACCCAGCACCGCCGCGACAATACCGAAACCGGGCATGCCGTCGGCGATACCGGTCACCGCATGGGCGGGGTGTTCGAGTTCTTCCTTGAGGCTGAACAGCTCCATGTCGAACAGGCCTTCGAGTTCATGCGGGGCCATGTTGCCGGAGGACATGATGCGCAGGTAGTCACAGACGTATGCGGTCATGCGGTCGTCCTTGAGCACGGTCGGGTACTTGGCGAAGATCGGGCTCGCCGCAGCGTCCTCGATATCGGCCTCGATGGCCATCATGCCTTCGCGGCGGCTCTTGTTGAGGATCTCGTAGACCAGGCCCAGCACTTCCAGGTAGAAGGTGTGGGAAAAGCGCGAGCTGAACATGCCCAGCGACTTTTTGACCACGTGCATGGTCATGTAGCCTGGGTTAGCCTGCAGGAAAGCGCCAAACGCCGCACCACCGATGATCAGCACTTCAAAGGGCTGGATCAGCGCAGCAATTTTACCGTGGGACAGAACATATCCGCCGAGCACACTTGCGATGACGACGATGATGCCGATAATTTTAGCCATAGGGGATGAGTACTTGCGCCGTCGGGTTCATGGACATATTCGGAAGATCTAAAAACTCTTCTTCTACTTATCGGCAAAACTGCGCCAGACTATAGCCCGTTAAGGCGAAAAGCCAGTTCGGCCCACTCCGGGCGTGTTGACCGCAAGTGATGATCGCGCCCCAATCATGGCAAACGAAACGACCGTTCCAACCTCCACACCCAACTCCCTGGCCGGCTGGATCAAGCGCCTGGACGGGGTTCACCTGCCCGTCCCCCAAGCGAGCCATGTTGCCGTGTGCAGGGCGATCGGCGACAGCCGCCGTTCGTTGCGAGATATTGCAGAGCTGATGCAAGACAGCCCGGCGCTGGTTTTGAGCGTTATGCGCGAAGCCAACAACCAGGCCCACGGCAGCCTGGCAGAACCTGCAGAAAACCTTGAAGTAGCGATCAACCGCCTCGGCTTGAAGCGCACCGAAGAACTGCTCGCGCGCCTGCCGTCAGTGCCGCTCAATGAAATCCCCGTGGCCCTGCGCCAACTGCAATTGATCAGCCAGCATGCCTCGCAACAGGCCAACGGCCTGTTCGCCAGCCGCCTGGCGCGGCTGTGGCAGGATATTCATTGGGGCAGCCTGCTGTTTCTCTCGCCGCTGTGGCCGATGGCCGTGGCCTACCCAAAGCTTTTGGAGGAATGGGAACTGCGGGTGATCCACAAGGGCCAATCGGCACGCAAGGTCGAACAGGAACTGTTCGGCGTGCGCCTGCTGGAGCTGTGCCTGGGGCTGACCGAGACTTGGCGCCTGCCGATCTGGGTGTCCCAGGGCTACCAACTGCTGCTCAAGGAACAACGCTTGCTGGTCAAGGCCCTGCACATCGCCCGCGATGAAGCGCCCTTGAGCCAGCAGCAAAAGCTCGATGACGACCCAACGCTGCGGCGCTGGCTGAACCAGCCGGCCAACACCGTGCTGCTGGCCAATGGCATGGCACTGGCGGCCCAGGAGTCCTGGACCTGCCCGCACACCCAGCGCTGGCAGTACCTCACCGCGCTGTATCTGCAACAACCGCTGGCCGACGTGCAGCAACAGGTGCACCAACAGGCCGTCATCAGCGCCCGCCATACCTTGACTGCCGGTCTCTGGCACCCGGCGTTGGCGCTGATCTGGCCGTGGCATGTGCAACGGGTGCACCGCGGCCTGCTGCCAGCACCGCCACCGACGGCCGAAGCCCTTGCGGTGTGGCGCAAGCGTTGCAGCGAGCTGTTGCTGGAACCCAGCCGCTTCGCCAATGCCATGCACCTGACCACTTGCGCCAAGGAGGCCCTGGTGGCCAGTGGCATGCAGCGTGTGATGCTGCTGATGGCGGACAAAGCGCTGGCCACTTTACGCGTACATCAGGTCGATGGCCTGCCCAGGGACGCCGCCAACCTGAGCCTTGAGGCCGCCCACAGCACGCTGCTGCAACGCTTGCTGGAAAAATCTGCGCAAGTGCGCCTGACCCCGGACAACCACGCGCAATTTGCGGCGCTGCTGCCCGCTTCATTGCAGCGCCTGTTCGTCGGCGAGCACCTGCTGTTGCGCTCCCTGAGCTGTAACGGCCGGGTGGTGATGCTGATGATTGCCGACCAGGGTGGCGGGCCGTTCTCCGAAACCACTGTGCAGGCCTTCGGCAAAACCGCCCAATGCATCGAGAAAGCCCTGCACTGCTTTACCAACCGCACCGCCTGATGCTTGCGTTACAATCGCCTTCTTTATATCGCCCAACCGCGTGCCCGGGAGACCTCATATGCCTGACTTTTCTGGCTTGCCGCTGGTAATCGAACCCAGCGACCTGCTTGGCCGCCTCGCCGCCGAGCCGTTGATTCTGGTAGACCTCACCAGCGCCGCCCGTTATGCCCAGGGGCATATCCCCGGCGCGCACTTCGTTGACCCCAAGCGCACCCAACTGGGCCAACCTCCGGCACCGGGGCTGCTGCCGGCCAAGGCCGACCTGGAGAAGCTGTTCGGCGAACTGGGCCACACCCCGGACGCCACCTACGTGGTGTACGACGACGAAGGCGGCGGCTGGGCCGGGCGGTTTATCTGGTTGCTCGACGTGATCGGCCACAAAAAATATCACTACCTTGATGGCGGCCTGCTGGCATGGCTGGATGAACAGCACCCCGTGTCCACCGAGGCCACCGCAGCCGTCGGCGGCCCAGTCAGCCTGACCCTGCACGACGAGCCCACCGCCACCCGCGAGTACCTGCAAAGCCGCCTCGGCGCTGCCGACCTGGGCATCTGGGATGCCCGTGGCCCGCTGGAGTACAGCGGCGAAAAAGTCCTCGCCGCCAAGGGCGGGCACATTCCCGGCGCAGTCAACTTTGAATGGACCGCCGGCATGGACAAGGCACGCAACCTGCGGATCCGCCGCGACATGCCGCAGATCCTCGAAGACCTGGGCCTGACCAAAGACAAAGAAATCATTACCCACTGCCAGACTCACCACCGTTCTGGCTTCACCTACCTGGTGGCCAAGGCGCTCGGTTATCCGCGAGTCAAAGGTTATGCCGGTTCCTGGGGCGAATGGGGCAACCACCCCGACACCCCCGTCGAGATTTAAGGTTTAAGGACAGTTCATGAAAAAGCGTTTGTTTATCCTCAGCCAGCACCTGCTGCCCCACCACCTGCTGTCGCGCCTGGCCGGCTGCATTGCCGAATGCCGCGTGCGCTGGTTCAAGAACGCCTTCACCACCTGGTTCGCCAAGCGCTACCAGGTGGATATGTCCCAGGCCCTGGTGGAGGATGTGACAGCTTACGAGCACTTCAACGCCTTCTTCACCCGCGCCCTGAAAGACGGCGCGCGCCCACTGGACCCAACCCCGGGCGCGGTGTTGAGCCCGGCAGACGGCGCCGTCAGCCAGCTCGGCCCGATCGAGCACGGTCGTGTGTTCCAGGCCAAGGGCCACAGTTTCAGTGTGCTGGAATTGCTCGGTGGCGACGCCGCCGTTGCCGCACCGTTCATGGGCGGCGACTTTGCCACCATCTACCTGTCGCCGAAGGACTACCACCGCGTGCACATGCCACTGGCCGGCACCCTGCGGGAAATGGTCTATGTGCCTGGGCGGATTTTCTCGGTCAACCAGACCACCGCCGAAAACGTGCCGGAGCTGTTTGCGCGTAACGAGCGTGTTGTCTGCCTGTTCGATACCGAACGCGGCCCGATGGCCGTGGTATTGGTGGGCGCGATGATTGTGGCGTCGATTGAAACCGTATGGGCCGGGCTGGTGACGCCGCCCAAGCGTGAGCTGAAAACCGTACGCTACGACGAAGCCGCCCGTGCACCGATCTTTCTGGAAAAAGGTGCAGAACTGGGGCGCTTCAAGCTGGGTTCGACGGCTATCGTGCTGTTTGGGCCGGATCAGGTGAAGTGGGATGAAGAACTGGTGGCGGGAACGCCAGTGCAGATGGGCCAGGGTATCGCGCTGCCAAAAGCCTGATCCCCCAAAAACTTGAAGCTGGAACCCAATCAATGTGGGAGCTGGCTTGCCTGCGATAGCGATGGTGAACCCAACACCGCTATCGCAGGCA
>NZ_JBWKWY010000050.1:0-24272 GCF_059422465.1 Pseudomonas sp. GW821-FHT01D09 | reverse complement strand
GGGTCAGCCAGCAAATATGGCACTGATACACCGCTATCGCAGGCAAGCCAGCTCCCACATTTTTACCGCGTACACCCTTGGTTCAGGCGTATTGCGCCGCCGCATACCCCGACGCCCACGCCCACTGGAAGTTGAACCCGCCCAGGTGCCCGGTCACGTCCAGCACTTCGCCGATAAAATACAGGCCGGGGCTTTTCAGCGATTCCATGGTCTTGGACGACACTTCCCGCGTATCCACCCCGCCCAGGGTGACTTCAGCGGTTCGGTAGCCTTCGGTGCCGGCCGGGACCAATTGCCAGTTGCCCAGCTGGGTGGCGATGTCTGCCAGTTCGGCGTGGGTGTACTGCTTCATCGGCTTGGACACAAACCACGTCTCGGCCAGCAGGTTGGCCATCTTCTTGGTGAAGATCTCGCCCAGCAGGGTCTTGAGCTCGCTGTTGGGGCGCTCGGCCTGTTGCTGTTGCAGCCAGGCGTGGGCGTCGTGGTCGGGCAGCAGGTTGATCTCTACCGTGTCGCCGGGCTCCCAGTACGAGGAAATCTGCAAAATCGCCGGCCCGCTCAGGCCGCGATGGGTAAACAGAATGTTCTCGCGAAAGCTCTGCCCATTACAGCTGACCAGGCAATCGACCGAGGTGCCGGACAGCTCGCCACACAGCGCCTTGAGCTGATCGGTGATGGTAAACGGCACCAGGCCTGCACGGGTCGGTAGCAGCTCATGGCCGAACTGCTTGGCCACCTGGTAGCCAAAGCCGGTGGCGCCCAGGGTGGGAATCGACAGGCCGCCGGTGGCAATCACCAGGGATTCGCAGCGCAACTCGCCGAGGGTGGTTTGCAGTTGGTAGCCGCTGTCGAGTTTGCTGATCGCCTGGATCGAGGTGTCCAGGTGCAGGCTCACGCCGGTCTGGATGCACTCGTCGAGCAGCATGCCGAGGATGTCGCTGGATTTGTTATCGCAAAACAGCTGGCCGAGTTTTTTCTCGTGGTACGGCACGCCATGCTTGGCCACCAGGCCGATGAAATCCCACTGGGTGTAGCGGGCCAGGGCGGATTTGCAAAAGTGCGCATTGTGCGAGAGAAAGTTGGCCGGCTCGGTGTACATATTGGTGAAGTTACAGCGGCCACCGCCGGACATCAGGATCTTCTTGCCGGCCTTGTTCGCGTGGTCGATCAACATCACCTTGCGCCCACGCCCGGCGGCGGTCAGCGCGCACATCAAGCCTGCGGCGCCAGCGCCAATGATCACAACTTCGGTCGAGCGCACAGCAATGTCCTCACAAAAACCTGATGATCGTTCCCACGCTCTGCGTGGGAACGCCTCATGGACGCTCTGCGTCCGCTTGATGACGCAGAGCGTCACGGGATGCGCTCCCACGCAGAGCGTGGGAGCGATCGGGAGTGGTGTGTTTACAGGATCCGCACGCGCAACGAACGGCCCTTGATCTTGCCGTCGTTCAAGCGCTGCAACGCCTGCTTGGCGACGCTGCGCTCCACCGCCACGTAGGCCTGGAAGTCAAAGATCGCGATCTTGCCGACCTGGGCGCCCGGGATCCCGGCTTCACCGGTCAGCGCGCCGAGGATGTCGCCTGGGCGAACCTTGTCTTTACGGCCGGCAGCAATGCACAGCGTGCTCATCACCGGCAGCAGCGGCGCGCCGCCCTGGGATTTGAGGTTGCTCAGTTGGTCCCAGTTCAGCGGGGCCTTTTGCAGCAGTTCGATGGCCTGGGCACGGTGTGCCTCGGACGGCGCCACCAGGCTGATGGCGATCCCGGTCTCACCGGCACGCCCGGTACGGCCCACGCGGTGGATGTGGATTTCCGAGTCGCGGGCCAGTTCGACGTTGATCACCATGTCCAGCGAGTCGATGTCCAGGCCACGGGCCGCCACGTCGGTGGCCACCAGTACCGAAGTACTGCGGTTGGCAAACATCGCCAGCACCTGGTCACGGTCGCGCTGTTCCAGGTCGCCATGCAGGCCGACCGCAGAAATGCCCTTGGCGGTCAGGTGATCCACGGTTTCTTGCACTTGCTGCTTGGTAAAGCAGAAGGCCACGCAAGAGGCGGGACGGAAGTGCGACAGCACCTTGGTCACCGCGTCCATGCGTTCATCCGGGGAGATTTCGTAGAAACGCTGCTCGATCTGCTCGTCGGAGTGGAACGCTTCGGCCTTGACCTGCTGTGGCGCGCGCATGAATTTGGAGGCCAGTTGCTTGATGCTCACCGGGTAGGTGGCCGAGAACAGCAGGGTCTGGCGACGGGCCGGGGTCTTGCTGATGATGTCTTCGATGGCGTCGTAGAAACCCATGTCGAGCATGCGGTCGGCTTCATCGAGGATCAGCGTGTTCAAGCCGTCCAGCACCAGCGAACCCTTGCGCAGGTGTTGCTGGATGCGGCCCGGGGTGCCGACGATAACGTGGGCGCCATGCTCCAGGGAGGCGATCTGCGGGCCCAGGGACACGCCGCCGCACAGGGTCAGCACCTTGATGTTGTCTTCGGCGCGGGCCAGGCGGCGGATTTCCTTGGCCACCTGGTCAGCCAGCTCGCGGGTCGGGCACATCACCAGGGCCTGGCAACCGAAGTAGCGCGGGTTGATCGGGTTCAGCAGGCCGATACCGAAGGCGGCGGTCTTGCCGCTGCCGGTCTTGGCCTGGGCGATCAGGTCCAGCCCCTTGAGGATCACCGGCAAGCTTTGCGCCTGGATCTGCGTCATCTCGGTATAACCCAGCGAGTCGAGGTTAGCCAGCATGGCGGCGGAGAGCGGCAAAGTATTAAAAGCGGTGGCGATGGTGGTCACGGGACTGGCTCTGCAAAACAAAATGTCGCGCAGTGTACCAGTCCCGTGAGAATTTCCCTGCAAGTTCTAGACGAGTCGCTGCTTAAGGCTCAATGTCGTGCTCGCGGCTGACCACTCGTTTGCCGTCTTTTGGCGACAATTGCAGGAAGATCGCCGCCGCCAGCATCGCCATGATGCCCACGGTGAGGAACGTCAACTGGAAGGCCTCAAGCACCGTGTTGACCCCGTCGTTACCGGCTTGGGCAGTAAACCCGCCGAGCAGGGCGCCGGCACAGGCCACGCCCAGGCTCAGGGCCAGTTGTGCCACCACCGACAGCAAGCTGTTGCCGCTGCTGGCCTGGGCGTCGTCGAGGTCGATCAGGGTCACGGTGTTCATCGCGGTAAATTGCAGGGAGTTGATCGCCCCCAGCACGGCGAGCATCGCCAGCAGCAGCGGGTACGGCGTCTGTTCGCTGACCAGGCCCATGCTCGCCAGCATGATGCCCAGCGCCAGGGTGTTGCCGGTGAGCACGAGGCGATAGCCCAAGCGTTCGATCAGCGGCCGGGCGATGGACTTGGCAACCATCGCCGCCGCCGCCAGGGGCAGCATGCTCATCCCGGCCTGGGACGGCGAGTAGCCCAGGGCGATCTGCAGCAGCAAGGGCACGAGGAACGGCAGGGCGCCGCTGCCCAGGCGCGCGAACAGGTTGCCGAGAATGCCCACGGCAAAGGTGCGGGTCTTGAACAGCACCGGCGAGAACAAGGGGTTGTCGACATGCCCGGCGCGCAGCCAATAGGCCGCCAGGCACGCCATGCCGCCGAACAGCAGCAACATCACGCGCAAGTGCGGCAGGTGCAGCTCGCCCAGGCCTTCCATGGCAATGGTGATCAGTACCATCGCTGCGCCAAACAGCAAAAAGCCCAGGCTGTCGAAGCGTGTACGCTCGCTGCCGCGCAGGTCGGGGATGAATTTCCACACGGCGTAGCAGCCGATCATGCCCACCGGCAGGTTGATCAGGAAGATCCAGTGCCAGGTCAGGTACTGCACCATCCAGCCACCCATGGTCGGGCCGAGCAGGGGGCCGAGCAGGCCGGGAATGGTGATAAACCCCATGATCCGCACCAGCTCCGAGCGCGGGTAGGCGCGCAGCACCACCAGCCGGCCCACCGGCAGCATCAGCGCACCGCCCAGGCCCTGGATCACCCGTGCACCCACCAGCATGCTCAGGCTGCTGGACAGGGCGCACAGCAGCGAGCCGATGCTGAACAGCATGATCGCGCCAAAGAAAATCTTCTTGGTGCCGAAACGGTCGGCGATCCAGCCCGAGGCCGGGATCAGCAAAGCCACGGTGAGCATGTAGGCAATGATCACGCCCTGCATGCGTAGCGGGTTTTCTGCCAAGTCTTCGGCCATGGCGGGCAGGGCCGTGTTGAGAATCGTGCCGTCGAGCGACTGCATGAAGAAGGCAATCGCGACCACCCAGGGTAACCAGCGGGCGGTCTTGGCATCGAGCACGACACGATTGGGCATGGGATCCCTTTTGTTAGCAGGCTATGTGTTGCCGATTATGCGTCAATCTCTGCCGGTTTTCCCATTGGCGGTTCGTCTATATCGGCGATGGCCACGTCCTGGCCCACCAGGAAGTCGATCAGCGCCCGATGCACCGCCAGCGCCGCCTCCCGCGACTCCAGGTCGAGCAAATGGCCGGTGTGTTCGGCGCTGGCGAAGCTGCTGCGCCCCACATACTGCTTGAACAGGCGGGCTTCATCGGCCGGGGTGTATTCGTCCAGGGTGCCGTTGAGAAAGTGCACCGGGGTTTCGATCTGGCGCAATTGCGGCAGGTAGTTACCATCACCCAGGGCCAGTACCTGGTGAATATGAAAGCGCGCCTGGCGGTATTCGGTGGTGGCCATGGTCGACAAGTGCCGATGGTTATTGCGCTTGAGCCGGCTGGAGAGGAATTTGCCGACCGTCTCATTGAGCAAGTGGCCGACGGCGGACTTGTCATCGGCCTCGATCAGCACCCGCACGCGCTCCACGTATTCGAGCATCGCCGGGTTGAGGTTGGGCGCCAGGGCCATGACCACCGAGCTTTCGATCGAGGGCGGGTTGCGCGCCAGGGTCAGCAGGGTCGAGATGCCGCCCCAGGAGGCCGACACCAGGTGGTTGACCTGGAAGCGCTCCACCAGCGCCCGCAGGATCTCGACTTCGTCGTCCTTGGTCACCAGGTCCAGGTCGGTGTTGTAAGGGCGCGAATAGCCGGAAAACGGTAGGTCGAACATCAACACATTGAAGTGCTCGGCCAGGCACTTGCTGGTGCGGGCGAATGAGCGGGTGGTGGACAGCGCGCCGTTGACCAGCAGCACGGTCTTGCGTTGCGGATCGTTGCCCAGTTGCTCTACGTGAACGTTGTAGTGCTTGAACAACTTATCAATGACAAAACTTCCTTGGTACATGTCAACGCTCCGGCTCGCCCTATCCCGGGCGAGGTCATGCATTATTTGCGAACAAATGGGTTGAAAGTGGCGGGATGCCACTAACCTTTATAACGAGGTTTTGGAGTGTCGACAACAGCCCGCCAGACAATGGGATTTTTCATCAAGATGCAGGGCGCTTACTCCTACAACGTTAGCGTGAGGCGTTTTACCAGCGCGCCGGGCAGCAAGTTGGACGAGGTGTTGCGCTCGCCATAGGTACTGGCCGACAGCAGCAACTCGCGCTCGGCCGTCAGCGCTTCCAATTGCGAACCCAACAGGTGATACACGCTGTCATCAAAACGCATGGTGCTGACCGGCGCCTTGATCTTGCCGTCTTCCACCCAGAAGGTGGCGAACCGGGTCATGCCCGTCAGGCGCGCCGCCGGTTGGTCGGAGTAGTTCAGGTACCACAGGTTGCTGATATACAGGCCGGTGCCCAGTTGCTTGAGGATATCGGCCTGGGCCAGGTTGCCGGCCGCCATCTGCAAGGCGCTGGGCGACTCATCGCCGCTGGCGCCGTTGGTGCTCAAGCCGTATTCGGCGGCGCTGCGCGAGTTGACCAGTTGCCCTTGCGCCTGGCCCTTGGCGATCAAGGTCACGTCGCTGCGCGGGTAACCGTCCCGGGAAAACGCCGGGCTCAGGGAGGTCGTGATCTGTTCGCCCAGGCCCACCAGCGGGCTTAGCGCTTGGTCGCCGGCATACAGGCGCTGCAACGGGCTGCCCTTGCTGGCGATGGCCTGTGCAGAAAAACCACCCCAGGCCAGCAGGCCGATGATTTCTTCCATGGCCGCCGGTGCCAGGTAGGCGCGGTATTGGCCGGGCGCCAGGGGGTGTAACGGCCGGCCAAGGAACGCCAGTTGTTCGCGGGCTTGCTGCAAGCGCTGGGCAAAGGCCGCGCTGTCCCAGGCAGCGCCGGCGTAGCTGGCCTTGACCGCCTCGCCATTGGCATGGAACAGGCTGAAATCAAAGTTGAAGCTATTGGCCTGGTGCCAGCCAAAAGCCCCCGACGAGCTGGCGAACCCACGGCTGATCGGCCCGGCGGCATAAATGCCGACCAGGTCGAGCCCTTGGGCGCCCTGGCTGATGTCGGCCAGCACCTGATCGAGGGCCGGCAGTGCCTGGGCCTGCTCGCTGGTGGTTTGCCAGGCCGTGCGGTTGAGCAGCAGGTAAGGATCCCTGGGCAGCAACGGCAAGGTATCGCGCAGTTGTTGCAGGCCCTCGGCCAGGCGCTGGCGGTCCACCTCGGGGGTGCCAGCCAGGGTGATAGCGAGGTCGGCGTGCCGGCCATCGTTGATCAGCTTGAGGTTGAGGCTGGCCTGCTGCACCTGGCCGGCCTGGCGTACTTTGGCGTGGTTGAAACGCACGAATTCGGACGACTCCGCCGCATAGCCCAGGTGAAACTGTTCCTCGTCGGTGATGGCCTGCTGGAGCCACTGCACCAGGTCCTTGAAAGCCTTCATCAGGCGTCTCCTCCAAACACATCCACATTGCTGAAGACACACGCCGGCGAGGCATGGCCGACGCGGATCACCTGGTTCGGCTCGCCCTTGCCACAGTTGGGCGTGCCCAGCACCTTGAAGGTACTGGCATCGCCCACGGCACTGAGCTTGCGCCAGAACTGCGCGGATATCGCCCGGTAGTTGGGGTTCTTCACCACGCCCTTGAGCTCGCCGTTCTCGATCAACCGGCCCCATTCGCAGCCGAACTGGAACTTGTTGCGCGCATCGTCGATGGACCAGGAACGGTTGGTCGACATCAGGATGCCGTGTTCGATGCCGCCGATCAGTTGCCCCAGGCTCTGGTCGCCAGCCTCGATATTGAGGTTGGCCATGCGGTCGATGGGGGCGCGGTTCCAACTGCTGGCACGGCTGTTGGCCACGCCGCCCAGGCCCGAGCGGTATTGCGACAGCGCCCCGCCCAGGGGCCTGAGCAGCAGGCCGTTACGGATCAGGAACTGCTTGCTGGCGGGCGTGCCGTCATCGTCGTGGGCGTAACTGGCCAGTTGCTCGGGGATATCCGGGTCGAAGGTCACGTTCAGCAGATTGGAGCCGTATTGCAGATGGCCGAAGTCGCTGGCCTTGACGAAGCTGGTGCCGGCGTAATTGCGCTCGTCCCCGAGGATGCGGTCCAGCTCCAGCGGGTGGCCGATGGATTCGTGGATCTGCAGGATCATCTGGTC
Source organism: Pseudomonas sp. GW821-FHT01D09 (assembly GCF_059422465.1). Taxonomy (NCBI): domain Bacteria; kingdom Pseudomonadati; phylum Pseudomonadota; class Gammaproteobacteria; order Pseudomonadales; family Pseudomonadaceae; genus Pseudomonas; species Pseudomonas sp. GW821-FHT01D09. The sequence goes on along the minus strand of NZ_JBWKWY010000050.1, from coordinate 16,846 downwards.
GGGCATCAGCAGCAGGTCGCGTGGGCCCTGGGGTGTGTTGGGGGCCAGCAGCAGTTGCAGGGCCTCGTCGGCCACCCGTGGCGCGGCGCCGACCAGGCCGAAGCGGCTGATCACATCAAAGCCGCCTTGCTGGCCAAAGTTGCTGCCGCCCAGGGTGCGGGTCTGGCTGTCGGTGCCGTCGTAGGCGGTCACGTTGACGCCGGGGAACATAAAGCGTTGGGCCTGGCGCAACTCGGCGCCGGCACTGTTGAGGTAGATCTGTTCAACATGGGTGGTGCCCAGGCTGACTTCCCAGCTCACCAGGCGCTCGTCCTTGGGCACGGCGGCCGATTCGGCGCCGAGCAGTTGGTAGCAGTCGCTCAGGGACGGGAAGGGTTGGTCGAGCTCTGGCGACAGGTAGTCGGCAATGTCACTGGACACCGGCTGGTCGCGCAGGTCGAGCAGGGCATGGGGCCTGATCCGCCGGGCTTGCTGTTCGGCGCGCTCCAGGGCGGCTTGCAGGCCGGCCAGGGAAATATCGTGAGTGGCCGCGTAGGCTTCGACACCGTTGAGGCGCACGGTGAGCATGGCGCCTTCGTCACGGCTCAGGTGCGGCGGTTCGGCGACATTCTTGCGCACCGACAGGTACTGGCCGGACTCGCGCACGTAGCGCAGGGAGAAGAATTCGGCGCGGGTGCGCAGGGTGGCGAAATGTTGTTTGAGTTGCGGGTGTTTGTCGAACATGGGGACCTCCTTATTGGCCTTGAGGGCCCCATCGCGGGCAAGCCCGCTCCCACAGGGGGAACGCATTCCAAATGTGGGAGCGGGCTTGCTCGCGATGCTTTTGGCTTTAGACCGGGCAACCCTTGGCGCGCAGGATGGCGTCAAAGCGATCAGGGTCCAGGGTGCCGGCTTCGATGGCGGCCAGTGTGGCTTTCTCGCGGGCCAGCAGGTCATGGCAGCGCACCAGCAATTCCGGCAGTTCGCTGCGCGAAGCGGCGACCACGCCGTCGCCATCGCCGATCATCAGGTCGCCAGGCGCTACCAGCATGCCGGCGCAGGAGATCGGCACGTTGATCTCGCCACCGCCGTCCGTGCTCGGGCCACGGTGTACGCCGCCGATGGCGTAGGCCGGCAGTTCGCCGGTCTGCCATTCGTCGAGGTCGCGCAGGGCGCCGTTAATCACCACGCCCACAATGCCGGCCTTCAGGGCCATGGCACGCATGATGCCGCCGAACACGGCGCGGGTCAGGTCGGCGCTGCCGTCGATCACCAGCACATCGCCCGGGCGGGCCATCTGCATGGCTTTGAGAATCATCAGGTTGTCACCGGGGCGCACCCGCACGGTCAGGGCGCTGCCGAGCATCGGTGCATTGCCGTGGAAGGCCTTCAGGCCCAGGCCACCGACGTTACGGCCCAGGCAATCGCTGACGGCCGCGGCCGGGATCTTGCTGAATTCCTTCAGCCATTTCGGATCCAGCGGTTCAACGTTTGGATTGATCAGGAAGCCGGTAGGCCATTTGCTCGAAGAAACGACATCAAACATGAGAAAGCCTCGTGGCCAGGCAGAAGCCGGCGTGTCGGTAGGAAGGTGAAACGTTTGCGCGAGGGGCTAGATTAGGCCGGCGCGGGGGGTGGGATCAAGGGCGGGGCGGTGTAGGAAGAGTCTGGGAAGATGTGTGTTGGCTGGTCGGGCCTTATCGGGAGCAAGCCCCCTCCCACATTTTGCTGTGTGAATACATTCAAATGTGGGAGCTGGCTTGCCTGCGATAGGAGCGCCGCGGTGTAACGGTTACTGCGCGGTAGGACCCACTTCACGCAACGGCTTGCCACGCACCGGCGCATCGCCAGCCACGTAGTAGTCCGCGGTGCTGCGCGGCAACTGGCGGCCACGCATCTTATCGGCGATTTTCTCGGCGATCATGATGGTGGGCGCGTTCAGGTTGCCGGTGGTGATGATCGGCATGATCGACGCATCGACCACCCGCAGGCCCTGCATGCCATGCACGCGGCCTTCGCCATCGACCACGGCCATCTCGTCGGTGCCCATCTTGCACGAGCAGGACGGGTGGAACGCGGTTTCGGCGTGCTCGCGGATGAACTTGTCCAGTTGCTCGTCGGTTTGCACCTCGATGCCCGGGCTGATCTCGCGGCCACGGTAGGGGTCCAGTGCCGGCTGCTGCATGATTTCACGGGTCAGGCGGATGCCATCGCGAAATTCCTGCCAGTCCTGCTCGGTGGCCATGTAGTTGAAGAGGATGCTCGGGTAGTCCCGTGGGTTCTTCGACTTCAGCTGGATGCGGCCACGGCTCGGCGAGCGCATGGAGCCCATGTGCGCCTGGAAACCGTGCTCTTTTACACCGTTGCTGCCGTTGTAGTTAATCGCGACCGGCAGGAAGTGATACTGGATGTTCGGCCACTCGAACTCTTCACGGGTACGGATAAAACCGCCCGCCTCGAACTGGTTGCTGGCGCCGATGCCGGTGCCGTTGAACAGCCATTCGGCACCAATGGCCGGCTGGTTGTACCAGAGCAGCGACGGGTACAGCGAGACCGGCTGGGTGCAGGCGTATTGCAGGTACAGTTCCAGGTGGTCCTGCAGGTTTTCACCGACGCCCGGCAGGTCGTGGACCACCGGGATGTCGAGGCTTTCCAGGAGTTTGGCCGGGCCCACACCGGAACGTTGCAGCAGTTGCGGCGAACCAATGGCGCCGCTGCAGACGATGACTTCCTTGCGAGCACGGGCTTCAACGCGCTCTTCGGCAGCGCCGATCAGGTAACGCACGCCGACTGCGCGCTTGCCTTCAAACAGCACTTTGTCGCTGAGGGCATGGGTGACGATGGTCAGCGTGGAGCGCTGTTTGGCGGTGTCCAGGTAGCCACGGGCGGTACTGGCGCGACGGCCTTTGGGCGTCACGGTACGGTCCATCGGGCCGAAGCCTTCCTGCTGGTAGCCGTTCAAGTCTTCGGTGCGTGGGTAACCGGCCTGCACGCCGGCTTCAACCATGGCGTGGAACAGCGGGTTATTCCCGGCTTTAGGCGTGGTCACACTGACCGGGCCGTCGCCACCGTGGTAGTCGTTGGGGCCGATGTCGCGGGTCTCGGCCTTGCGGAAATACGGCAGGCAGTCGAGGTAGCTCCAGTTTTCCAGGCCTGGCAGTTTCGACCAGTTGTCGTAGTCCATGGCGTTGCCACGGATGTAGCACATGCCGTTGATCAGCGACGAGCCACCCAGGCCCTTGCCGCGCCCACATTCCATGCGGCGGCCGTCCATGTGTGGCTCTGGATCGGTTTCGTAGGCCCAGTTGTAGCGGCGGCCTTGCAGCGGGAACGCCAGGGCGGCCGGCATCTGGGTACGGAAATCGAAACGGTAGTCCGGGCCGCCGGCTTCCAGCAGCAAAACGGTGACGCCTTCGTCTTCGGTCAGACGGGTCGCCAGGGTGTTACCGGCGGAGCCGGCACCCACAATGATGTAGTCGTATTCTTGGGACATAAATGCACCCTCTTTGGAGTTGGTCAGGTCGGGGCCCATCGCGGGCAAGCCCGCTCCCACAGGGGAACGCATTCCAATGTGGGAGCTGGCTTGCCTGCGATGGCGGCCCGGCAAGCAATACAGAACCCGGGTTTAGAACACCGAGGCGTAGTCGCCCAGCTCAACCTGTACCGATTTGATGCGGGTGAAGTTGTTCAGCGAACTGATCCCGTTCTCACGGCCCACACCCGACTGCTTGTAGCCGCCCACCGGCATCTTGGCGTCGGACTCGCCCCAGGCGTTGATCCAGCAGATACCGGCTTCGAGCTGGTGAATCACGCGGTGGGCGCGGTTCAGATCCTTGGTGACCAGGCCCGCGGCCAGGCCGAAGTCGGTGTCGTTGGCGCGACGGATCACTTCTTCTTCAGTCTCGTAGGTGAGGATGCTCATCACCGGGCCAAAGATTTCTTCACGCACGATGGTCATTTCGTCGGTGCAGTCAGTGAACACCGTCGGTGCCACGAACGCGCCCTTGGCGAAGTCGCCAGTGGTCAGGCGGTCGCCGCCACACAGCAGGCGTGCGCCTTCTTCCTTGCCCTTGGCGATGTAGCCGAGCACGCTTTCCATGTGGGCGAAGCTGACCAGTGGGCCGAAGTTGGTGTTTTCGTCTTCTGGGTTGCCGACGCGGATGCGCGCAACACGCTCGACGATCTTGGCTTCAAAGGCGGCCTGCAGGTGCTTTGGAATAAACACACGGGTGCCGTTGGTGCAGACCTGGCCGGAGCTGTAGAAGTTGGCCATCATCGCGGTGTCGGCGGCGCGATCCAGGTCGGCGTCGTCGAAAATGATCAGCGGGGACTTGCCGCCCAGTTCCATGGTCACGTCCTTGAGCGAGGAGCTCGAAGCGCTGGCCATGACCTTCTTGCCGGTGTCGGTGCCGCCGGTGAAGGAGATTTTCTCGATGCGTGGGTGCTCGGTCAGCCAGGTGCCGACTTCACGGCCGCTGCCGGTCAGGACGTTGAACACGCCATCCGGTACGCCGGCTTCGGTGTAGATCTCAGCCAGTTTCAGGGTGGTCAGCGAGGTCACTTCACTTGGCTTGAAGATCATGGCGTTGCCGGCAGCCAGGGCTGGAGCGGACTTCCACAGGGCGATCTGGATCGGGTAGTTCCACGCGCCGATACCGGCGACCACACCCAGCGGCTCGCGGCGGGTATAGACGAACGAGGTGGTGCGCAGCGGAATCTGCTCGCCTTCGATGGCGGGCACCAGGCCGGCGTAGTATTCCAGCACGTCGGCACCGGTGACGATGTCGACGTACTTGGTTTCGGAGAAGGATTTACCGGTGTCCAGGGTTTCCAGGGCGGCCAGTTCATCGTTGCGCTCGCGCAGGATTTCCACGGCGCGACGCAGGATGCGCGAACGCTCCATGGCGGTCATCGCGGCCCAGATTTTCTGGCCTTTTTCGGCGCTGACCACGGCACGCTCAACGTCTTCAAAAGTAGCGCGTTGCACATTGGCGAGAACTTCACCGTTAGCCGGGTTGATGGCCTCGAAGGTGGCATCGCTGCCAGCGTCGCTGTAGCGGCCGTCAATGTAGAGTTTTTGCAGGTCGAAACGGGCCATAAAGTCCTCGCAAGTGCATAAGTGGTTGGCGTTAACCACTGAAGGGGCGTAGCCCGCTCAGTAGCCGTTCAGGGGTTGAGCGTTTATGTGTGCTCTAACTCACCTGCTTGGCCAATTGGAAATCCATGTATTCGTAAGCGATCCGTTGCGCCTGCTCCGTGTCGAAAGCGTCTCCCGACAGGGCGCCGCGCAACCACAAGCCGTCGATCAGGGCCGCCAGGCCTCGGGCTGCGCTGCGTGCATCTTCCAGCGGCAGCACACGGCGGAACTGGCAGCACAGGTTGGAATACAGGCGGTGATCGTTGATCCGCTGCAACCTGTGCAAAGACGGGTGGTGCATGCTGGTGGCCCAGAAGGCCAGCCAGGTTTTCATTGCCGGGCCATTGACCTGGCTGGCGTCGAAGTTGCCGCCGATAATCACTTGAAGGTGGGCCCGTGGGCTGTCTTCCTTCAAGGCCTGCCGGCGTTCGTGGACGTTCTCGATCAGCACATTCATCAGGTACCGCATCGTGGCGGCGATCAGGCCATTCTTGTCCTGAAAGTAGTGACTGATGATGCCGTTCGAGACACCGGCCAGACGGGCGATCAGCGCAATGCTGGCATCCCCCATCCCGACCTGATCGATGGCCGTCAATGTGGCTTCGATCAACTGCTGGCGGCGTATGGGTTGCATACCGACCTTGGGCATGTAGCACCTCTCCTTAGGCCTGCCGACGGGCGTAAACGCTCGTCGGCTTGAGGGCCAGTCTATTTTGTTTTGATTGAACGTTCAATCAACAAAGAATAAGATCTGCGGCAAATGGTCGCTGCCTACAGGTATTTCCTACATGGCGGCAGGCACATCTGACATCCATAAAAACCCTTGAAACAGCCCATGACAGCGCGTCGCTGGGGTGCGGGGATTTTCGGGATGTCTTTATAACACCCGTCCGTCGACTGCCGAAAAATCGATGGCGCGGGTCAAGCGCTGCCTTGTGTCCCCTCTCGCACTGCCCGGAGCCTCTGTGCCATGAGTTCTGCCTCTCTTATAAAGACCCCACCGGAAAAGGTGCGGGTCAACGGTTGGGTGTTCTACACCTCCACCGCGCTGATCCTGCTGTTGACCGCCATTCTGATCATCGCCCCGCAAGAGGCCGGCAGAATGCTGGGAGTCGCCCAGACCTGGCTCTCGAAAAGCTTTGGCTGGTACTACATGGTGGTCATCGCCGCCTACCTGGTATTCGTGGTGGGGCTGGCGTTTTCGTCCTACGGCAAATTGAAGCTGGGCAGCAAGGCCGATACCCCGGACTTCAGCTACGGCGCCTGGGCCGGCATGTTGTTTTCCTCGGGCATCGGCATCTCGTTGCTGTACTTCGGCGCGTCCGAACCGCTGGACCACTACTTCAACCCGCCTGAAGGCGCCGCCGCCACCCAGATGGCCGCGCGCCAGGCGTTGCAGCTGACCTTCCTGCACTGGGGCCTGCATGGCTGGGCGATCTATGCGCTGGTCGGCCTGGCCGTGGCGTACTTCGCCTACCGGCATAACCAGCCGCTGGCCCTGCGCTCGGCCCTGTACCCGCTGATGGGCGAGCGTTGGGTCAAAGGCGCGGCCGGTCACGCGGTGGACGGCTTCGGCATGTTCGTGACCCTGCTGGGCCTGGTGACGAACCTGGGGATTGGTTCGATGCAAGTGTCGTCCGGGCTGGAAAACCTGTTCGGCATGGAGCACAGCAACACCAACCTGCTGATTGTGATCATCGTGATGAGCACCGTGGCGACCATCGCCGCTGTGTCGGGCGTGGAGAACGGCATTCGCCGCCTGTCCAACCTCAACATCGTGCTGTTCAGCGGCCTGCTGATTTTCGTGCTGCTGTTTGGCCCGACCCTGCACCTGCTCAACGGCTTTGTGCAGAACATCGGCGACTACATGAACGGCCTGGTGCTCAAGACCTTCGACCTGTACGTGTACGAAGGCGATGGCGAGAAGTCCGAGCGCTGGATGGGCCTGTGGACCCTGTTCTACTGGGCCTGGTGGATTTCCTGGGCGCCATTTGTGGGCATGTTTATCGCGCGTATTTCCCGGGGCCGTACCGTGCGTGAACTGGTAGCGGGCGTGCTGCTGATCCCGTTGGGCTTTACCCTGGCGTGGCTGTCGATCTTCGGTAACTCGGCCCTGGACCTGGTGCTCAACCATGGCGCCGTGGAGCTGGGCAAGACCGCGCTGGAGCAGCCCTCCATGGCGATCTACCAGTTGCTGGAGTACTACCCGGCGTCGAAAGTGGTGATCGGCGTGTCGATCTTTGTCGGCTTTGTGCTGTTTTTGACGCCGGCGGATTCCGGCGCGGTGATGATGGCCAACCTGTCGTGCAAAGGTGGCAATGTGGATGAAGATGCGCCGCACTGGCTGCGGATCTTCTGGTCGGCGGTGATCACCCTGGTGACCATCGGCTTGCTGTTTGCCGGCAACTTTGAGGCGATGCAGACCATGGTGGTACTGGCGGGCCTGCCGTTCTCGGTGGTGCTGATCTTCTTTATGTTCGGTTTGCACAAGGCCATGCGCCAGGATGTGGCCATCGAACAGGAGCAGGCGCAATTGGCCGAACGTGGCCGTCGCGGTTTCAGCGAGCGCCTGAGCGCCCAGGACCTGCAACCGAGCCAGGCCGTGGTACAGCGCTTTATGGACAAGAAAGTCACCCCGGCGCTGGAGGAGGCGGCCGTGGCATTGCGCGCCCAAGGTCTGGATGTGCAGACGCTGCTGGGTAAATCCAAGCGCTGCATTGGCGTGCGGATCGAGATGGAAGGCAACCCGTTTGTCTACGAAGTGAGCCTGGATGGCTACCTGGCGGCGCCGAGCGAGTCGATCGAGGCCGAGGAGGAGCGTGCGCGCTACTACCGCGCCGAGGTCTACCTGCACAACGGCGGCCAGGAATATGACCTGATGGGCTTCACCCAGGAGCAGATCACCCGGGATGTGCTCGATCAGTTTGAAAGCCATCGGCAGCTCCTTGGCCGTGTCTATAGCTGACAGTTGAAGGCATGATCGTTCCCACGCTCCGCGTGGGAACGCCTCCTGTGACGCTCCGCGTCACGCTTTGGGACGCAGAGCGTCCAGGGCTGCATTCCCACGCAGAGCGTGGGAACGATCAGTCTTAGCCCAGGTTCTTGCCCAGCAGGGCGTGGTACAGCTCGCTGTCCCCCAGAATCCCCACCACCTTGTTGTTGTCGTGCAGCACCAGCTTGTTGCCGGTCTGGTAGCGAATCTGCAATGCATCGCGCATGCCGATATTGGCGTCCACCAAGGTCGGCAGCCGCCCCAGGCCTTCCACGGCTTGCCCCGGTGCCCAGTTCTGCAGGTTCATCGCCACGCCATTTTGCCGCGCGCCCTGGAGGGTGTTGCCTTCGGCCAGGTCCAGCCACGAGTCGCCGCCCGGGTCCAGGCATACCGAGCCGTTGACCCGCTTGCAGTTGTCCAGGGTGCGCATCAGGCTGCGGCCGCACAACACGTTCAGCGGGTTGGTATGGGCGACGAAGGTGCGCACATAGTCATCCGCCGGGTTCAGCACAATTTCTTCCGGCACGCTGTACTGGATGATCTTGCCGTCCTTCATGATCGCGATACGGCTACCGAGCTTGAGCGCTTCATCCAGGTCGTGGCTGACGAACACAATGGTCTTGCTCAGCTTGCGTTGCAGTTCCAGCAACTCATCCTGCAGGCCTTGGCGGATCAGGGGGTCGAGGGCGGAGAAGGGTTCATCCATCAGCAGGATATCGGCGTCCATCGCCAGGGCGCGGGCCAGGCCGACACGCTGTTGCATGCCGCCCGAGAGCTCGTCGGGCTTCTTGTTGCGCCATTGGGTCAGGCCCACCAGCTCCAGCTTCTCGTCCACCAGCTTGCGCCGTTCCTTTTCGGGGCGGCCCTGCATCTCCAGGCCAAAGCTGATGTTTTCCCGCACCGTCAGCCAGGGCATCAGGGCGAACTTCTGGAACACCATGGCGATGCGCTGGGTGCGCATCATTTTCAACTCTGCCGGGGTGCACGAAGCAATGTCGATTTGCCGACCTTCATGCTCGACAAACAACTGGCCCCGGCTCACGGTGTTAAGCCCATTGATACAGCGCAACAGGCTCGATTTGCCGGAGCCGGACAGGCCCATCAGCACGCAGATCTCGCCTTTCTCGATATCCAGGCTGGCCTTTTCCACACCGACGATCTGCCCGGTCTTTTTCAGGATTTCGTTGCGGTGCATGCCCTCGTCCAGCAGCTTGAGGGCTTCGCGTGGGTCTTTGGAGAAGATCACATCGACATTGTCGAATCGGATAATGCTCATGCATCACCCCCTACTTTGGCGTCGGGTTGTTTGCAAATGCGGTCGAGCATGATGGCCAGCAGCACAATCGCCAGGCCGGCTTCAAAGCCCAGGGCGATGTCAGCGGTGTTCAGCGCGTTGACCACGGGTTTGCCCAGGCCATCGGCGCCCACCAGGGCCGCGATCACCACCATCGACAACGACAGCATGATGCATTGGGTAATGCCGGCAGCGATGCTCGGCATGGCGTGGGGCAGTTCGATGCGCGAGAGCAGTTGGCGGCGCGAGCAGCCAAAGGCCTTGCCGGCATCCATCAACTCTTGCGGTACATCGCGGATGCCCAGGTAGGTCAGGCGGATCGGCGCGGCAATCGCGAACACCACCGTGGAGATCAGGCCGGGCACCACACCCAGCCCGAAGAGGGTCAGGGTCGGGATCAGGTAGACGAAGGTCGGCACGGTCTGCATCAGATCGAGCACCGGCCGCATCATGGTGTAGAACATCGGTTTGTGCGCGGCAACAATGCCCAGCGGCACACCGATCACCACGCAGACCAGGGTGGCGAACAGCACCTGCGCCAGGGTCTCCATGGTTTCTTGCCAGTACCCCAGGTTGAGGATCAGCAGGAAGGAGGCAATCACAAAAACAGTCAGCCCCCATTTACGTTGAATGAAGTGAGCAAGCAGCGCAATCAGACCGATCAATGCCAGCGGATTGAACCAGGTCAGCGCAAACGTCACGCCATGGATCATCGTTTCCAGTGTCGATGCGATCGCGTCGAAATAATCGGCGCCATTCTGCGTCAACCATTCGACGAAGGCAGCGATGTACTGGCCTAGGGGGATTTTCTGTTCAGTCAGCATGGTAGTGAATGTCCACATGCGAAGAGGGAAAACATCCCGGGCCGGCACGCCGGCCCGGGGTCAGCGGTTACTTGTCGAGGTAGGCTTTCACGGCGGCAAGTCCTGGTTGGCCATCAACGGTGGTGACCCCGGCGAGCCAGGTGTCGAGCACTTGCGGGTTCTTCTTCAGCCAGGCCTTGGCGGCGGCGTCGGGCTTCATCTTGTCGTCGAGGACGTTGCCCATCAGGGTGCTTTCCATGTCCAGGGTGAACGACAGGTTTTTCAGCAGTTGGCCGACGTTGCTGCATTCCTGCACGTAGCCCTTGCGGGTGTTGGTGTAGATGGTGGCCTGGCCGTAGTTGGGGCCGAATGAAGTGTCCCCGCCGGTCAGGTACTTGAGTTTGAAACGGGTGTTCATCGGGTGCGGTTCCCAGCCGAGGAACACAATGGCCTGGTCCCGTTTGGTGGCACGTTCCACTTGCGAGAGCATCCCGGCTTCGCTGGACTCGACCACCTTGAAACCGGCGTCCTTCAAGCCGAACTGATTCTTGTCGATCACGCTCTGGATCGTACGGTTGCCGTCGTTGCCCGGCTCGATGCCATAGATCTTGCCGCCCAGCTCCTTCTTGAACTTGGCGATATCGGCGAAGTCTTTCAAACCCTTGTCGTACAGCGCTTGTGGCACTGCCAGGGTGTACTTGGCGTTTTCCAGGTTGGCGCGCACGGTTTCCACGGTGCCGGCATCACGGTACTGCTTGATGTCGTTTTCCATGGTCGGCATCCAGTTGCCGAGGAAGATATCCATGTTCTTGCCATCGGCCAGGGACTTGTAGGTCACGGGTACGGAAATCATCGTGGTGCGGGGCTTGTAGCCCAGGCCCTTGAGGACTTCGCTGGTGGCGGCGGTGGTGACGGTGATATCGGTCCAGCCGACATCGGAGAAGTTGACGGTGCTGCATTGCTCAGGCTCTGCAGCGTGGGCCGCAAGGGGAAGACTCAGCATGGCTGCCAACAACAACGGGGGGGAACCTTTCATGGGTTTGGACTCCTGGTGTTTTTCCGGCGGTGCTTGACCGCGCTTATAAGTGTTGCAGTTGGGGCGTGCGAGTGACGCGCAACCTCGGTGCCTTGCAAACGAGTCGAGACTGATCATGTACCAGTGAAAATCTGACGCCTACAGGGTGGGTCGTATCCAGTACAGGGATGGTCGTATCCAGTGTCGGTGACGTCGCATACAGGTTTTTCCACAGGCAAAACTGCACTTTTTCTCGATCTGCACCGCAAAAAACGGCGATTACGCCCCATTGCACGGGGACGACGCTGGTGAGCATGGGTATGTCGGTGTCAGACGCCGGGCGGCGCAACGAAAGCTTGATGATGCCGCCATCTGGGCGACTTGAGCGTAGCAGCTCCGCCACCAGGCGTTATTGCGCCTGGCCTGTGCTATCGAGGAGTTTCGCACAATGGCTATCAGCGTTTTCGACCTGTTCAAGATTGGCATCGGGCCGTCCAGTTCCCACACCGTCGGGCCCATGCGCGCCGCGGCGTTGTTCGTCCAGGTCTTGCGTGAACGTGCTCTTTTGGAACAGGTGCAGCGCGTCGAAGTTCAGCTGTATGGCTCGTTGTCGGCCACCGGTATCGGGCATGGCAGCGACAACGCGGTGATCATGGGGCTGATGGGCGAGTGGCCGGATGCGATTGATCCGTCGCAGATCGGCCGGCGTATCGAGACCCTGCGCCAGACGCAGACGCTGCTGCTGGACAACCGTGTGCCGGTGCCCTTTGTGTGGTCGCGGGACATGCGCCTGATCGACGAAAACCTGGCGTTCCATCCCAATGCCATGACCCTGGTGGTGTATGGCGCCCAGGCCGAGTTGCACCGCGATACCTACTATTCGGTGGGCGGCGGTTTTGTGGTGGATGAAGCCCAGGCGCGCAGCGGCGTGGCCGATCTGGATCGCACCGAGCTGCCTTATGATTTTTCCAGCGCGGTGGAGTTGTTGCAGTTGTGCAAGCGCCACAACCTGCGCGTCGCCGACCTGATGCTGGCCAATGAAAAGGTGTGGCGCACCGAGGAAGAAATCCGCAGCGGCCTGATGACACTCTGGCGCGCCATGCAGGACTGTGTCGAGCAGGGCCTCAAGCACGAAGGCATCCTGCCCGGCGGCCTGAACGTGCGGCGCCGCGCCGCCAAGTTGCACCGCAGCCTGCAGGAGTTGGGCAAGCCGAATGTGATCGGCTCGACCTTGAGCGCCATGGAGTGGGTCAACCTGTTCGCCCTGGCCGTCAACGAAGAAAACGCCGCCGGCGGGCGTATGGTCACCGCCCCGACCAATGGCGCGGCGGGGATCATCCCGGCGGTGCTGCATTACTTTATGAAGTTCAGTGAGGTGGTCACCGAGGCCAATGTGGTGGACTACTTCCTGGGCGCGGCGGCCATCGGCATCTTGTGCAAGAAGAATGCTTCGATCTCCGGTGCCGAAGTCGGTTGCCAGGGCGAAGTCGGCTCGGCCTGCGCCATGGCGGCGGCGGGGCTGGCAGAGATTCTTGGCGCGACCCCGGAGCAAGTGTGCAACGCCGCCGAAATCGGCCTGGAACATAACCTGGGCCTGACCTGCGACCCGGTGGGCGGCCTGGTGCAAGTGCCGTGCATCGAGCGTAATGCGATTGCGGCGGTCAAGGCGATCAATGCGGCGCAGATGGCGTTGCGTGGCGACGGCCAACACTTTATCTCCCTGGACCGGGTGATCCGCACCATGCGCGATACCGGGGCGGATATGCATGACAAGTACAAGGAGACCTCGCGGGGTGGGTTGGCGGTGAGTGCTGTCGAGTGCTGAGACCGCATCGCAGGCAAGCTCCCACATTTGAAGGTATTCGCAGCTCAAAATGTGGGAGCTGGCTTGCCTGCGATAGCGGTGGGGCAAACACCACTGCGCATAAAGTGAACACCCCAACCAAAATCGCCACCTTTTAGCGCGTCGCAAACAGATAAGTAGCCCCCAAACGATCTCCCTCCCGACCCCCCGTCGCCCGTGCGTGCGGTGACACCCGTTTCCTACGCCCTGAAAGCGCCTTCCCACAAGTGCTACCGATCTGCTCACGGACCTTGAGCGTAGGCTTTTTCCGAGGCATATCCTCACGCCGGGCGCGGGCTTATATAGACACCTCAACAGGTCGTTTTCAGGAGTTATTGAATACCTATTCAACTTTAGGCATGGCATTTGCTCTGTCAATTCAAAGCCTCTCTCCTGATGGATGAAGAGTGCAATAACAAGAGCCTCGCCTGAGGCCATCCACTGCTTTGTGTGAGGAGATACCGCGATGACGTCGTTCAACTCCGGGGCCCAGCCCCAGAACCGTGCGCCTCAATCCATCGGCTTTTTGCTGCTGGACAATTTCACGCTGATTTCCCTGGCGTCCGCAGTCGAACCCCTGCGCATGGCCAACCAGTTGTCCGGCCGCGAGCTGTATCGCTGGAGCACCTTGAGCGTTGACGGCAACCAGGTCTGGGCCAGCGATGGCCTGCAAATCACTCCCGATTGCTCCATGCACAAAGCCCCGGCCCTGGACACCGTGATTGTCTGCGGGGGTGTGGGTATCCAGCGCACCGTGACCCGCGAACATGTGTCGTGGCTGCAAAGCCAGGCACGCCAGTCCCGCCGCCTTGGCGCGGTGTGCACCGGCAGTTGGGCCCTGGCCTGCGCCGGCCTGCTCGATGGCTTTGATTGCAGCGTGCACTGGGAATGCCTGGCGTCGATGCAGGAAGCCTTCCCACGGGTGTCGATGAGCACGCGCCTGTTCACCCTCGACCGCAACCGCTTCACCAGTTCCGGTGGCACCGCGCCGCTGGACATGATGCTGCACCTGATCAGCCGCGACCACGGCCGTGAATTGTCGGCGGCGATTTCCGAGATGTTCGTGTACGAACGTATCCGCAACGAGCAGGACCACCAGCGCGTGCCACTCAAGCATATGCTCGGCACCAACCAGCCGAAGCTGCAGGAAATCGTCGCGCTGATGGAGGCCAACCTGGAGGAGCCGATCGACCTCGACGAACTGGCGGTCTACGTCGCCGTCTCGCGGCGCCAGCTGGAGCGGCTGTTCCAGAAATACCTGCACTGTTCGCCGTCGCGCTATTACCTCAAGCTGCGCCTGATTCGCGCCCGGCAGCTGCTCAAGCAGACGCCGATGTCGATCATCGAAGTGGCCTCGGTGTGCGGGTTTGTGTCCACGCCACACTTCTCCAAGTGCTACCGCGAATACTTCGGCATCCCGCCACGGGATGAGCGCGTAGGCTCCAACACCACCCAGCAAGTGGCGATGCTGCCGATTCCGCAGGCGCTGGTGTTGTCACCGTTGGCGGGGCCGCTGTCGGCGTTGAGTCAGGCGCGTAATGAGTCGACGTTTGCCAGCGTAAGGCTGTAGACCGAGGCGCCTGCATCGCAGGCAAGCCAGCTCCCACATTTGCAATGCATTCCCCTGTGGGAGCGGGCTTGCCCGCGATAGCGATCTATCAGGCCCCGGAATTCTGTTTGAACTGCATCAGGGCCGGCAACAACTGCTTATCAATCGCCTGGCGCACCGCCGGCAGAATCGTCGCGCTGCTGGTGTACATCTGCTCAACCATGCCCTTGAGCGCCTTGGCCCGCGCTTCACTCAAACCGCGCACCGCGCATTCACAGGCCTGTTCGGCGGTGGCGTCGCTGGCTACTTCAAAACCCAGGGAGCGCAGCTGGCTCAGCAGGTCATCCTGATCAATCAAATCCGCGTGCATCATGATGTTCATCCTGGTTAGGGGAGACTTCGATCAACCTCGATTCTGGTGGGCCGTCAGCGGGTCGGCAAGGCCTGAGTGGCACAATGGCTGGAACGACTATGAGCAGGTCGTTTTCGGGCCAGTTGTCGAAGGTGGTTGCGGGCACACTTAGATTCAAGCAGGCAGATTGAAGGTTTGGTCACCCTCGGCCCGCACGCTTGCACAAAGCACTCTGCCCCGATCCTGTCACGGCTTGATCGGGGCTTTTTTTATTGGGCGGGCAGGCCGATGACGCGACCGAGCAACGCGGGCCTGGGCAAGTCGGACTGCCCGGCACTGATTGCCGCCAAACGCTGGGCAACCCCTTCGCTGAACGGTGTCGAGCGTGGCCCGGCGAGATCGACATGCAGCAGCATCTGTTCATTGCCCGCCAGCTCCCGTGCTGCGCCGACCAGGTGCAGGCTGTGATACAGATGCAGGCGTTTGCTGTCATGGGCGATCAACTGGGTGTGCACCTCGACCTCGGCGCCCAGCTTCACTTCGTGCAGGTAATTGAGGTGCAGTTCCAGGGTGAACAGCGAATGGCCGCTGGCCTCGCGGTTATCGCTGTCCAGGCCCAGGGTGTCCATCAGCGCATCGGTGGCGTAGCTGAAGATCAGCAGGTAGAACGCATCGCGCAGGTGGCCGTTGTAATCGACCCAGTCGGGGAGGATGTGGGTGGTGTAGGTGGTCAGCGTCGGCACTTCATAAACTCCAGATCTGTACTCGGTCAACTGTGGGAGCAGGCAAGCCAGCTCCCACAGAAATCAACAGCCGTTATTCGGCGAAGCTCATGCCGTGTTTTTCCTTGGTGGTCTTCACCGCTTCCAGCACCGCCAGCAGGCAATCATCACGATAGCGCTCCAGCGCCGCAATGCTATGGCTGCCCAACTGCTCGCGGGTGCCATCGACCACATCATCAATCAGCTTGTCCGTCAGTTCCGGTGCCGGCAGATACGTCCACGGCAGTTGCAACGCCGGGCCGAACTGCGCCATGAAATGCCGCATCCCGGCGTCGCCGCCGGCCAGGGTATAAGTGAGGAAGGTGCCCATGAACGACCAGCGCAACCCGGCGCCAAAGCGGATCGCATCGTCGATCTCGCCGGTGGTGGCCACACCGTCGTTGACCAGGTGCAGTGCCTCGCGCCACAGCGCTTCCAGCAAACGGTCGGCGATAAAGCCGGGGACTTCCTTGCGCACATGCAGCGGGCGCATGCCCAGGGCTTGATACACCTTGATCGCCGCCTGGATCGCTTCGGGCGCGGTGTGTTTACCGCCGACCACTTCCACCAGCGGCAGCAGGTACACCGGGTTGAACGGGTGGCCGACCACGCAGCGTTCCGGGTGTGTAGAGCCTTCATAAAACTCACTGGGCAATAGCCCCGACGTGCTGGAGCCGATCAAGGCATCGGGCTTGGCCGCCGCGCTGATCTTGCTGTGCAGTTCCAGCTTCAGCTCCAGGCGTTCGGGGGCGCTTTCCTGGATGAAATCGGCGTCTTGCACGCATTCTTCGATGGTCGCGACAAACCGCAGACGGTCCTGGGAGGCGCCCGGTGCCAGGCCCTGCTTTTCCAGGGCGGCCCAGGCATTGGCGACACGCTTGCGCAGGGCCGCTTCGGCGCCGGGCGCCGGGTCCCAGGCCACCACATCCAGGCCATGGGCGAGGGCGCGGGACACCCAGCCGCTGCCGATAACACCGCTGCCCAGGGCGGCGAAGGTTTTGATTTCGGTGATAAAGCTCATTTCGGTAATTTCCAGTGCTAAAGAGGTTCATTGTGGGAGCTGGCTTGCCTGCGATAGCGGTGTGCCAGTTGATGCATTTGGCACTGACACACCGCTATCG
>NZ_JBWKWY010000049.1:0-28104 GCF_059422465.1 Pseudomonas sp. GW821-FHT01D09 | reverse complement strand
GGCTGCGATGGCGGCGGCACTGTTGGCATTGAGGCTGGCTGAACCGCCGCTATCGCAGCCTCGCTGGGGCTCGACAGCTCCCACAGGGTTTATCGGTGTTTGCCGGATCTGCGTGCCTTAACACTGGCGTCCTACAGCGAACACGGTATGCCTGTTGGCCCCAAATAATGTGGGAGCTGTCTCGCCCGGCGAGGCTGCGATGGCGGCGGCACTGTTGGCATTGAGGCTGGCTGAACCACCGCTATCGCAGCCTCGCCGGGGCTCGACAGCTCCCACAGTGATCCCGGGTAATCAGGCCGGTTTGGCTTGCTGTTCAAGGTGCAGTTGCAACTCAGGCTTAATACCCAGCACGCCCGCCAGTTCGTCCAGGTAGTCGCGCTCGGCCTCTTGCTGATCATCTACCAGCAGGACGCTGGCCAGGTAGACTTCGGCCGCTACCGCCGGGTCACTGGCATACTCGGCAAAATCCGACACATCCAATGGCTTGGCGACTTGTGCATCAAGCCATTGCTGCAAGTCCGGATCGTCGGTATGACGCCCGAGTTCCTGGGAGATCAACGCCTGCTCTTTTTCGTCGATCCGTCCATCCACCTTGGCCGCCGCGATCAATGCACACAGCACTGCGTGGCTATGGGCCTCGACATCGGCGCCGGAGAGTTGATCAACCGTCTGCAACGCCTGTTGCGGCGCCGAGGCCTGTTGCTGCTGCCAGGCCTGGTACGCCTGGAACGCCATCATCCCCAGCGATGCCAGGGCCGCGTAGTTGCTGGCGCCTGAGCGCGTCTGGGTCGAGCCGCCGGCTGGCGCACCACCGAGCATCCCGCCAAGGCCACCGAGCAGATCGCCCAGGCCACCACTGCCCGACGTCGAGCCGCCAGCGCCACCGCCCCGCAGCAAGCCACCGAGCAAACCGCCCAACCCACCGAGCCCTCCCGCTCCGCCCTGAGGTGCCGCCGAACCGCCTTGCGGCTTGATCGCCGCCTGTAGCAGTTGTCCCAGTAGATCGCTGGTGTTCATGGTATTGCCCTCCTGTGGGCTGTGCTCCAGACCCGCAACAATAGTCGCTGGCGCCTATAACGCCAACACCCGCCGGCAAGCGGTTTTTTATCGACCGGCCTGGGCCTCAACAAATCCGGCACAACCCTGTAACAGCCGTGAGAATTCTTCAGATTAACCACCATCGCGTAGCAGCTGCCGCGGGGTTTACGGTCTGGCGCGGGCCTTGTAGCCCGGCAAGCTCGCGGCATAGGCCAGCGCCTGCTCACGGGAGCCAAAGGAGGCCAATCGATCATCCTTGGTACACACGCGCCACGGGCCGCTATTGACCCGGACAATGTCATAGCCATTGAGCTGCATTTTGTTCAACAGGGGAACGCTCATAGTCATCTCTCCTCTAGAGATAAGCCACGGGTTGCCCGGTCCACCATACGCCCGATCCAGGCCTTGTGGCTTACCGAACGTCGCTGACTGCCCTTGGAGCACTTCACGCTCCGGCACGTCTTTTCCGTGCCTTGCCCAGGCTCAACAAGCCGCCGCCAAGGCGCGGACAATCAAGCTGCGGTTCAACCAGCCTTTTTATGGTAAAAACAGGGGCATCACATGAATACACAAACCCTTTCCCCTGATAGCAATGGAGGCTTCATGAAACTGGTTGGCATGCTGGACTCGCCCTACGTACGCCGCGTGGCGATTGCCCTGGATCTGTATGGGGTGGATTTTGAGCAGCAATCGCTCTCGGTGTTCAGCACCTTCGACGAATTTGCCAGGATCAACCCGGTGGTCAAGGCCCCGACACTGGTGCTCGACGATGGGACGGTGCTGATGGACTCCAGCCTGATCCTGGATTACTTCGAGGCCCTGGCGCCGGCCGATAAAAAGCTGCTGCCCCAGACCGCCGTCGCCCGCGCACGGGACCTGCAACTGATCGGCCTGGCCTTGGCCGCCTGTGACAAGAGCGTGCAGATTTACTATGAACACAACCTGCGGCCCGCAGAGAAGCTGCATGAACCGTGGCTCGAGCGCGTAACCGGGCAACTGCTGGCCGCCTATTCGGGCCTGGAAAAACGCTTGGCCAACGCGCCAGGCGAGTCCCTGACCCAGGCGTCGCTCAGCGTCGCGGTGGCCTGGTCCTTTACCCAGTACGCCGTGCCCTCGGTGGTCAAGGCCGAGGACTTTCCCAACCTGCAACGCCACGCCCGGTTGGCCGAGCAACACCCGGCGTTCGGCAAATACCCTATCCAATAGCAGCAGTGCTGCTCATTGCCGCCCCCGGGCAAAGCCATTGACCACGATATACAGCAGCGGGCCGACCGAGACGAAGACCGCCGTCAACAGCCAGTACGGCAGCACACTGGCCAGGGACCGGCCCTTGGCGCGGGCGTCGCGGTACATCCACACACACGCCAGGGCCGCCATCAGGTACAGGTCGATCACCACCTGGGCGGTGTCGGGCCGGGATAACAGCTCCAGGCCGAACGCCAGCAGCGACTGCTCGGCCCAGAACAGGGTGCCCAGGGTGTACAGGGAAAACGCCATCAGGCTGGCCAGGGCGATATAGGGTTTGCGCATCGGGTCCACCGCGTAGGATTGGGCAAGCCGCAGATTAGTGATAACGTCGCCGCCATCTCAATGACCTGCGAGGTCATGGACGCCAACCGCCCCGCCCTGCCAGAGTCAGCCCATGAGCCGCCCACCGTTCCCCCGCGCCACTCCCGAGTCCGACGCCGGCACCCAACTGCGCCTGTTGCGCCGCCAGGCGAAGTTGAGCCAATTGGAGCTGGCACTGATCACCGGTATTTCCCAGCGCCACTTGAGCTGCATCGAAACCGGCCGCGCCAAGGCCAGCCCCGGCACACTGCACAACCTGCTCAGCGCCCTCGATGTGCCCCTGGAGCACTGCAACCGCCTGTTCCTGGCGGCCGGCTACGCCCCGCGCTATGAAGCCACGCCGCTCACCGCGCCAGCAATGGATGCCATCCGGGACGCCATCAACCATGTGCTGAAGGCCAACAACCCGGCACCGGCGATTGTACTGGGCAGCCACTGGGAAGTGCTCGCCGCCAACGCCAGCACCCAGGTCCTGTTCGACCTGGTAGGCCTGGCGCCAGACGCGGCACAAGGCCTGAACCTGCTGACGACCCTGCTGCAACCGAGTGGCCTGGGCGACCATCTGCTCAATGCCGACGAAATCCGCCACCTCGCCTGGCAACGGGCCGCCCGTGAAGCAGTGGGCAACCCGGCCCTGGCCACGCTGCTGGACAGCCTGCCCGTGCCGCAAGGCTCGCCCCCCCTGGCCAATGAACTGCCGCCCTTGGTGCTGACACGCGTCAACTCACAGCATGGCGTGCTGGACTTCATGTCCACCTTCACCACCTTCGGCATGCCCCAGGACATCACCGTCACCTCATTGCGCATCGAGCATCTGATCCCGGCCAATCCCCACACCTGGCACGTCATGACCACCGCCTATGAGCAATCCCTGGTGCGGTAGGCACGCTCAGAACTTGGTCACCACGCCCATGCGCAACGTACGCCCCGGCGCCGGCATAAAGCTTTGGGCCAATGGGTCCAGGTAATAGCGATCCGTCAGGTTTTGCAGCGACACGTTGACCTGGGTGTGGTCCTGCCATTTGTAGTTGAGGAACAGATCAAACAGCGCCACTTCGCGATAGACCAGCTGCGGCGTGGTGGCGCCGGTCTGCCAGAGTTTGTCGGCGGTGACGGTCGGGCCCGAGGTATAGGTCAAGCGCCCGCCGACTGTCAGCGTCTGGTCGAAGAAGCGCAACCCCGTGGTCAGGTTGCCGGCCACCCGTGGCGGGTTCTGGGTGTTGGTGTACGAGCCCATGAAACTGCCCGGTGTGCAGTTGGGGGTGGCGCCAAGGTCCCGATAGGGGTTGGAGCTGGCCCGCAGGCGCGCGGCGAAGGCCGAGTCGCAGGTTTCGGTCTTTAAATAGTAGGTCGCGGACAAGTCGGTAAATACCCGCCCGGCGTCGTAGTTCGATTGCAGCTCCAGGCCACTGGTCTTGAAGCTGTCGGTATTGCTGAAATTCATCAGGCCCATCTTGCCTGGGCTCGGGTCGTAATAGCGGGTGATGTAGTTTTTGATGGTGTTATTGAAATACGCCAGCTTGATCGACGCCGAGTCGTTGGCAGCCAGCAGGCCTTTTTGCATCGTGCTCGCACCGATTTCCCAGTGACTGGAGCGCTCGGGCTTGAGCCCCTTGCCGGGCAGGGTCTGCAACGTCCCCAGGCTGCTCTCGAACAATGACGGCATGCGCAGGCCCTGGGTGTACGAGGCATAGATAAAGGTGTCTGGGGCCAGTTCTAAATTGACGCCGAAGGCCGGCGAAAATGCCCCCGCGCTGTCGCTTTGCTTCTTGGCATAGGTGTAGCCGGTCACGACCTCGCCCACCTGGGCCGGGAAGACGCGTGTGCCCGTCCCGCCATAGTCGTTGTAGGGCGTGCCTTCAAACGGAAAGTTGGTATTGCCGAAGACAATCCCATTGTTCAACCGCGGGTCCGTGGCGTCGGTGTACTGCCCGTTCTGGTCGGGAAACCACATCATGAAGTCGTAGCGTCCAGGCTTGATCACGTTCACGTAGCGCGCTTCGCGCTCCTCGCGCTGCGCCGTCGAATGCATCATATGATCCTGGGTACGGTAATACAGGTAGCGCCCGCCGCCCCACAGCGTCAGCTCGTCGACCGGCTTGTACTCCAGCTTGCCGTTGAGGCTGAACTCCTGGCGCGAACCGTCACGCAGGCCGCGATTGGCGTTGATATCGTGCTGGGTGGTGACCACGCCCTTTTGCGGGCGCAGCTCCTCGACCTGGAACCCGCCGCCCAGGTCCAGCTTGAAATCGCCGTGATCGGTCACAAAGCGCGAGGTGTTGACCAGGTCGCCGCCGATGCGCCGGTCGGCCTGACGCGTCCAGTTGCGATCCGAACGATAGGCCTGGGATTTGGGCGCCAGCACCGAGGTCAACTGGCTGGTCTTGGCATCGGTCATCCACAGGCTGGCCGTCAGGTCCACCAGCATATTGCCCGTCGGCAGGTAGTGATAGCGGGCGGTGTAGGTGTCGATCTGGGTGCGGCCACGCGGGTACTGGTAGATGCCACCGGTGCCGAACCGGAAGATGTCCGACGGCATGATCTCGCCCATGCGCCCATCGTAGCGGCTGTAGCCTAGGTCGAAGGTGTGGTCATCGGCCGGGCGCAGGGTGGTCTTGAGCAGGAGCGATTCGGTTTGCGCCGAAGAGTTGAGCACCTCTTCGCCGGCGTTGTAGGTGGTGGCCACCGTCATGTCTTCGCGACCATAGCGGTCAAAGGTGCGATAGCGATCCTGGCCGTGCTTGCCGGAGAAATAGTTGCCCTGGTTGCGGTGGGCATAGGCGGCCACCACATCAAACAGGTCATGGGTATAGGCAAACGCCGCACTGCCCGATTCCGCGTCGGAACCGAACAGGCCGCCCCGGTTCCGGTGCGGCTCGGCGTACAGGTTCTCGGTGGCCGAATGGCGGTTGCGCGAGGCCGGCGCGACACCGTTGTTCCACAGGTCGCCCTTCAAGCGCAGGCCCACATTCTGGCCATCACGCAGGATGTCATCCACACCCAGGGTGCGGATTGCCACTGTGCCGCCGATGGCGCTGGAGGTCAGGCTGGGGCCCTTGTCGATGGACACGTCGCTGATCAGGTCGGGGTCGATGTAACTGCGCTGTTGCGTGCCCGCATAGCCGCGATAGACATCCAGCGCCTGTTGCGAACCGTCGACCGTGACCGCGACCCGGCTTTGCCCCTGGATCCCGCGGATGTTCACATCCAGGCCACCGCCATTACGACTGTCGCCCACCTGCACCCCGGGCTGGCCCTTGAGCAGGTCGCCGGCGGAGATCACGCCAAAGCGCTGCACGTCTTCGTTGGAGATATACACCGACAAACGTGGCGCCGAGTAGACCGCTTTCTTCTCAAGGTCATCGCCGATGACTTTCTGCGACGGCAGCACCAGCGCACTGGTTGCCGGATGCAGTTCAAAACTGCCATCGGCCTGGCGCTGGAAAGCCAGGCCCGTGCCCGCCAATAACCGCGCCAGGCCGGCTTCGGTGCTGAAGTCGCCGTGCAGGCCGTTGCTGCGCTTGCCCGCCGTGAGCGTCGCACTGCCGGCCATGCTGATACCCGCCTGCACGCCGAAACGCGAGAGCGCCTGGTCCAGGGGGCCGGCCTCGATGCTGTAGGGCTGGGCGAACACCGCCGGGCTGTACAGCGGTTGCAGGCTGAGTAACAACAGACCCAATGTGCGGGTGCGCAAGACACTTGCGGGAGAAATCATGCAGGGCTCCTAGAGGTGAAGGCCCACCTGTTTCGGTGGGTTATACCTAGAGGCCAAGCGAGTCTGGAAAAACGACGGGGGGAAGGTAAAAAAATGTTCAGACCGGCACCACAGTCACCCAATAACGGGTGCGCCGCTCGATGCGCACCGGCAAGGCATGGGCAACCAACGCCAACGCGGCATCGGTATCGTCGAGCTGGAAGCTACCGGTCACGCGCAATGCCGCGACCTGCTCGCTGCAACGCAAGATACCCGTACGGTAGCGGGACAGCTCGGCCAGCAGCACATCCAGGCGCATGCGCTCGGCGGGCAGAATCCCGCGCAGCCAGGCCTGGGCCAGCAATCCATCGGTTGGCCGTAGCGCCCCCACACCCTGGCGATCCACTTGGGTCTGCCACCCCGCCGCCACTGATACCGGTGCCGGGTGGCGCGGCGAGCTCACCTCGACCAGGCCGCGCAACACGGTAATCCACGTGCCCTGCTGGTCATGACGCACCAGCAGGTTGGCCTCCTGGCTGCGCAGCAGCGCATCCGGCGTGAGCAGTTGCAACGGGCGCGACTCAACCCGTGCATCCAGCGCCACCTCGCCCTCGATCAACTGCACGCTGCGCAGTTGCGCACTGAGGTCCAGGCTGACGGCGCTGGCAGTGTTCAGCCACAAAGAGCTGCCATCGGCCAGGGTCCAGTGGCGGCGCTCGCCGGTGGCGGTGCGGTACGTGGCAAAGGCGGCGCGCACCAGGGTCGATTCCATCCCCTGCCAGGACAGACCACCGAGCAGGCCCAGCCCCAACAAGCACTTGAGCACCTGCCGACGCCGCGCCGAGTCAGCCCCGGCCGCCTCCAAGGCCTGCCGCGCAGTGACATCCGCCAACAGCTTGGCCCCGGGTTGGAGCAGCAGCGGCAAGCTGGCGACACGTTGCCAGGCATATTCATGTTCGGCGCTCGCCTGGCGCCATTGCTGCAACGCCTGCTGATCGGCCGGGCTCATCACTCCAGACTGCAAACGCACGAGCCAAGCGATGGCCGTCTCGCGGACTGGCGGTGCAACGGCGGCGCCATTCATTCAAACCGGCTCGCGTAGCACACGCTGAAGGCCTTGCTCATCGCCCGCTGCACCTGGGCCACGCTCAAGCTCAGTTGTGTGGCGATCTGCGGGTACGTCAAGCCATCGAGCTGGGACAGAAAGAAGATCTGGCGCACCGGCCTCGACAGCCCCACCAGCAGCGAATCGAGCTGCAGCAGGGTTTCGATCATCAGGTAACGGGTTTCGGGCGACGGCTCCTCGCCTTCCGGGCGGGCGGCGAGCGCCTCAAGGTAGGCCCGCTCAATGGCCTGGCGCCGCCAGCGGTTGATCAGCAAGCCATTGGCGATCGCGGCCAGAAACGCCATGGGCTGGCGTAACTCCCGCACATCCTGCTGCGTGCGCAACACCCGGATAAACGTGTCGTGCGCCAGGTCCTCGGCATCGGCGCGATGCCCCAGGCGCCGCTGCAACCAGCCGCGCAACCAGGGGTGATGACGGGTGTAGAGGTGTTCGACGGGCGAGACGAGACTGTCGTCGTACATGTCAGGTCCAATGAGCAGTTAATGATAATACTTCTCATTTTAGTGTTCGGACCTGACGCTTGTACAGCCTCTACTGCTGCCACGTTCCCCCATAGGCAATACCGCGTTCATTCCCACGGGATTATTTTTCCCACGCCGCCTTGGGCATCAGCAAGCCATGATTGCCGTTGTACGCCGCGCGCGCAGGCGATTCCCAACCCTGCAGCAGCGCCTCGTCGAGCCGGTAGATTTCTACGCCCAACGGGCGGCACACCGTCAGCGGGTCCTCGGCATCCGGGCCCCACATCGGCAACGACAGATCGCCGCCCGGGCAGGTAGACAAGGCGCACAGCAAGTCGATCTCGGCAAAGAACTCCAGATAATCGCCCTGCCTGGCCGGGCACGCCTTCATGAAATACAGGTCGTCGTGATTCAGGCCGGCGCATTGGAAGATATTCAACACATCGTGCACATCAAACTCGGTCAGGCCGTGGGGCAATACGGCGCGGGTCAGGTTGGAGTGGCAATGGTGGTGGAAGTCCTCGCCGGTGAGCATCTTGTTCACGTAAGGGTCGCAGCGCGTGCCCAACAAGTCATGCAGGCGCCCGCCGTGCTCGTCGATGCCGTAGCCGGCCAGGCTGTCATCGGTGATGGTCACCATGGGCCGCAGGAACGGCAGGTTCGACCACAAACGGTCATAGGTGCTGACATGGGCGCCTTGCAACTGCCGGGTCCGGGCCGCCCACAGGCGCTCGCGTGGATCATTGGCATTCCAGACGTTGAAGTCACCAACCTGCGGGCCCACCGGGGTGGTCACACGGAACACATGGCCTGCCGGCACTTTCCAGGCGCGGCCGGTGCGGATCGGCACTTCAAACTGCTCGACCAGGGTGCGCCCGGCCACGGACTTGCGCACGCGATCGTAAAACGCCTGGTCGACCTGCAAGGCGGCACCCTTGCTGACTTGGTAGGCGGCGGGATAGTCCTTGTACATGGCGGGGTGCTCCGTGGCAGGGTTTTGCAAGACCATACAACGTGGCATGTGGCGTGCGCCATGCACACAACCCGAAGTGGGAGGGCTTTTGTGGGAGCGGGCTTGCCCGCGATGGCGGTGTGTCAGTCAATTAGTTTTAACCTGACACACTGCTATCGCGGGCAAGCCCTAATGCCAGTCAGTTAAGCGGATTCTGCTTTCTGTAGGAGCGAGCTTGCTCGCGAAGGACGTCAACGATAACGCGTGTTTGCTAGGTAAACGCGGCGCTCTCAAGTTCTTCGCGAGCAAGCTCGCTCCTACAAAAAGGCTTAACTGACTGGCATTAGGGCAAGCCCGCTCCCACAAGGGGATCTGCGTTGTTAGCTGAACTCGCCAGAAACCTGCGACCACAGGCTGACCTTCTGCCCGCGATTCTTGAAGAATTCAATCTCACGCTTGATCCCCGAACTCAAGTCCCAGCCCGGCAGATCGAGGATGATCAATTCTTCCATCATGTCCATGAACAACGCATCCACCGGTGCCCACAGCTTGCCGATGGTTGCGCTGTCCTTGCCTTCAAAGGCCAGGTTGATCGGGTGCGACATGGACACCTGGCTGAACACGGCATGACCCGACGCGATGATCGTGGCGGCCACCTGGTTGCACCGGATAAAGCGCTCGTGGGTGACGTTCGCATCGGCGTGGCTGTAGGGGCAGGCCAGAAAGATCTTTCTCATTGTTACCTCAGGGCAATGCAAGGGCACGCGCCCTTGCGGTGATTAAACAGTTGCCGTCATACCGCCTGGGCAGCGGTCACACCGGGGGTGTCGGCCTCTTCGCGCTCGCGTTCCTGCGCTTCGTAACGCTGGGCGGCAGGCACGGAGATCTTGATCGCAATCGCCACCGCAAGCAGGCCGCCAAACAGCTTGGCCAGCAGGATCGGCATGATCAGCGTCGGTTGGAAGTTCGCGGTAAAGGCCAGGTGATCGCCAATGGTGGCTTGGGCACAGACACCCAGGGCCACGCACAGGACCTTGTCCCGGGCATTCATCTTCTTGAACAGGTGGTAGACCGCGATGATGTTGGCAAACACCATGATAAATGCCGCCGCGCCATCGGCCGACAGCCCGATGTGCCTGCCCAGCACTTCCATGGGTTTCTTGCAGTAGCGGTTGAACAGGTAGCAGATCGGGAACGTACCGGCGAGCATGATGCCGATATAGCCGGCAATCTCGATGGCGCGGAACAGCTCCTTCTCGTCGGCGAACATCGGGTCGAAGCCCCACACCCCGAAGTTTTTCATGAAGAACCCGGTGAAGTGCTCGACGATGGCCAGCGCCAGGACGATCTTGATAAAGGCATCCATCAATTTACCGAACACCAGGAACCCGGCCACCATCCACGCCGCCCGGTAGCGCAGGCCGGCAGCCAGCAGGAAGCAGAACACAAACAGTGGCGCGAGCAAGCGCACGCAATCGACAAAACCCAGGCTCAGGTAATGCAGGGCCGGCGAAGTGGTGGACACAATGTCGCGCACCGGCAGGTTGAAGGCGGTGATCATCATCAGCGACGCCAGCACCGCAAACGGGATGCTGATCAAACCGGCCATGGCCCCCAACGCCAGGTACTTGTGGTCCTTGCGTTCGAGCATCATCAGGCCGACCGGGATCAGGTAGACAATGGTCGCGCCAGAGGTGTAGCCGACGATCATGGCGGTGATCCACATGTCGCGGTTCGCCGCCAGGGCATCGGCAAGCTGGTAGCCGCCCATGTCCACGGCGATGATCGACAGCGCCGCAATCGACACGTCCGACCCCATCGCGCCGAAGTACGGCCCCAGGGCGACCTCGATGAATTTGGACAGGTACGGGATCGCCACCATGATCCCCGCCTGCGCCAGGAACACCGGGCCAATGGAGTGGATACCGTTGACAAACTCCTTGCCCAGGCCGCTGTCCGGCTTGATCACGGATGCAAACGCGCCAACCACCGCGCCGATCATGATCAGGTAAATAACGTAGTTGCCGAATTCCGCCATTGCTTTCGCTCCATCTGTACTGAATCAATTGTTGTTGTAGGAGTACGCCCCAGTTCGGTCGCTCCATTGGCCAAACGCGTTTTACAGCCCCATTTGCGGCGCTTTCACACCCTATTACTAACCACTTCCCATGCCAATCGTGTGTTTTATGTGGTTTTGCCGGTTAAACACAGTGGAATCGGTCAATTCTATTGCGTAATCTCTAGCCACACCGTTCAAGGCTGCGCACTCTATGGCCGTGAACGACAAACGCCAATACCAAGTTCACGCCACCTGCGCTGGCGCTCAAGCGCCCCAACACGCACTGCTGCGGCATCATTTGAGTGCCTCGGTAACAGCGCTGCGCACCGGTGGCGCACTCACGTAGCATTGAGAGGATGATTGCCCATGCGCCCCAATGAACGACGCCAACATATCCTTGAACTGCTACGCCAGCGTGAACGCATCTCGGTCGACGAGTTGGCACGCACCCTCGGTACTTCGCAAGAGACCATTCGCCGCGACCTCACGGCCCTGGCCGAAGACGGCCAGGTCACCAAGTTCCATGGCGGTGCCTCGCTGCCCCCCAGCGGTGAGCACGAGAACGCCTTCCAGACCCGGATGAATGAGTTCTCTGCGCAAAAACGTGCAGTGGCGCGCTTCGCCGCCGGGCTCTATGCGCCGGGCGACAGCCTGCTGATCGATACCGGCACCACCACCCTGTTCTTTGCCCGTGAACTGGCCAGGCTCAACCGCATCACGGTGATCACCAACTCCTTGTTGATCGCTGCCGCCATTGGCGCCAGCGGTAATCGCGTGTTCATGATCGGCGGCGAATACCGCCCCGAATCGGAACAGAATATCGGCGCCCTGGCCATGGAGCAGATCGCCCGCTTCAACGCCGAGCATGCCGTGGTCACCATTGGTGCCCTGAACAGCGACGGCGCCTTCGACTTCTCCATCGAAGAGGCGGAAATCACCCGCGCCATGATTGCCCGTACACGCTACCTCACGGTGATTGCCGACTCCTCGAAGATGGGCAAGCACGCGCTGTTCCAGGTGTTCCCGTTGCAGCGCATCGACCGCCTGATCATCGACCGCAAACCCCTGGGCGAACTGGCCAAGGCTCTGGCCGAGGCCCAGGTTGAAGTCCTGGAAGCCCCCGCCCTGACCCGGCCCGAGTGGTAACCGTCAGCGCCAGTCGCGGCAACGCGTCACCGCTTCGCTGAACGTGGCCTGCCACTGCTGGGCCTGCGCGGCACTGACTTTCGGGTGAAAGCTGGTGCTGGTGTTACGCGGTGGCTTGAGGGCCACGCCCAGGCCTTTGGCCGCCAGCGCTGCGCAGCCGAACGCGGTCAATTCATCAAAGCGCTGGGTCACGATGCAACGCTGCAGGGCATCGGCGAGGAACTGCGCGAAATACGGGCTGCGCGCCAGGCCGCCATCGATGGACAGGTGATCGGTGACGCTGAGAAACCCGTCCATGGCCGTGATCACTTCCACACTGCGCAACGCCACGCCTTCGAGCACCGCCTGGCACATATCCTGGCGCGTGGTGCCGCCATTCATGCCAACCCACAGGGCCGCCGCGCTGCGGTCCCAATGGGGGCAGGCCAGCCCGGACAGCGCCGGCACAAACGCCAGTTGGCGACCAATGGCCGGGGGTTCGTCGAACGCCGCCAGTTCCGAAAAATCGCTGAACAAGCCAAGCCGCCCGGCCCACTCCACCGCCGCGCTGGCATCGTAGACGCCACCGTCCATGGCGTAAGTGGGTTTGCCCTCGATCTGCCAGGCAATGGTTGCCAGCAGGCCTTTTTCCGGGGCGCGGATGATCTGCTCGCCGGTCAAGGTCAGGGCAAACGCCCCGGTGCCGTAGGTGATCTTGGCGTCGCCCTCATTGCGGCAACCATGGCCGTAGAGCGAGGCTTGCTGGTCGACAATCGAGGCGGTGATCGGTGTGGCGCCGATCTCGCCAAAGTACCCGACGGTGTCGCGGATTTCCGGCAGGGTTTCCATCGGTACGCCAAACAGCTCGCAGAGCTGGCTGTCCCACTGCCCGGTCGCCAGGTTCATCAGCGAGGTGCGTGACGCGGTGGTGACATCGGTGGCAAAGACCCCGGTCAGGCGGTCGAGAAAGTACGCATCGGTGGTGCCCAGGCGCAGCCGCCCGGCGCGCAATGCGCTCTGTGCGGCCGGCAGGTTGCGCACGATCCAGGCCAGCTTGCTCGCCGAAAAATACGGGTCCAGGGGCAACCCGGCAAGCTCCAGGGTCAGGGCTTCGCCGCCGTCGCCGCGCAACTGGGCGATCTCGGCCGACGTGCGATTGTCCTGCCAGACGATCACCGGGGACAACGGCTCGCCGGTCTGGGCATCCCACGCCAGGCAACTCTCGCCCTGGTTGGCAAGGCCGATGGCGTCCACATGGCCGGTGGCCTCCAGGCAGCGCTGCAGGTTATTGAGCAATTCCAGTGGATCGTGCTCCACCCAACCGGGATGGGGATGGTGTTGCTGATGGCGCAGCGAAAGCTGGATATCAGCTGACCCATTGTCACTCACCACCAACACACGGGTGCTGGTGGTGCCTTGATCGAGCGCGGCAATCCGCATGTTAAAGACTCCTCGGCAGGTCTTGTTCTTGGCCGACAAAGTCGACTTCCAGTTGCTGTACGCCCTGGGGCAGGTTCAGGCTGGCGATGGGTATCAATATCCGCCGCTCGGGCAGCGAACTGCCGGCGCGCGCCCAGATTTCCTCGCCATCGGCCCGTACCACCAGACGGCCTTTCACCCAACGGCTGACCCGCAATTGCAGGTGTTGCAGACCTGCCACAGTAGACGGGTTCAGGCGTTGCGGCACGCAGAGCTTCACGTCGCCCTTGCAGGCAATCTCGATGCCCGGCGCGGCAGGCGGCAATTGCCCCAGCAGGTCGCGGGCGATCATCGTAGCGATCTTATGGCCTTCGCGAAACGACCAACCTGCCGTCTCGACGGGACGCAGCAGATTCCCCGCCGCAAAGTACACAGGATCGGAACAACGCCCGTATTGATCGATATGCGGGCCGCCACTGTTCGGGTCCAGGCGCAACTCGCTCAAGCGCACCAGGCTCGATTCCGGGATGAACTGGCCGGTGAGCAGCACGCCGTCACAATCGAAAGTCTGCGTCTGCCCATCGGCCAGGCGCACCGTCGCGCCCTCCACCCGCCCGGTGCCATGGATTTCCAGGAGCTGCGCGCCAAAATGCATCGGCACGCCACATAGTCGTGGGTACAGCGACAGCGGCCAACGCGCCGTGGCCCGCGGGTTGGCCTCGATCATCGCCACCGGCCGGATCCCGGCACGCCGGCAACTCATGACCGCCGACAGGCTGACCAGCTCGGTGCCGACGATCAACGGGCGTTCAAAGGGCTTGAGGTGCTCCAGGTACAGGTAGGACTGGAACGCGCCGGTATTGATCACCCCCAGCGGGCGATCGCCGCCCAGCAGGCGCGCCGAGCGCGGTGTTTCCCGGGCCCCGGTGGCGATCAGCACCCGCCGCGCCTGGATCACCTGGGCGCCCTCCGGGCTGACCACCTCCAGGCGCCCGCCCGGGCCCATCTGCGTCACCGCGTGCTTGACGCGGATCTGCACCCCGGCCTTCAACGCCTGCGCGACGTTTTTGCGCGCATACGCCGGCCCCGTGTAGACCCGGCCGTATTCGCGCAACCCAAAGGGCGGGTGCCCACAATGGCGTGGGATCCCACCCGCCTCGGGCTCACGCTCGATCACCACCACCGTGCCAACGCCCAGCTTGCGCAAGGTGATCGCCGCCGACAGCCCCGACGGCCCGCCACCAATAATCGCGACATCAATGTTTTCGACTTCAATGGGCTGCATGACAAACACCTGTTGCAAGG
The DNA here is from genome assembly GCF_059422465.1 of Pseudomonas sp. GW821-FHT01D09. Classification (NCBI taxonomy): domain Bacteria; kingdom Pseudomonadati; phylum Pseudomonadota; class Gammaproteobacteria; order Pseudomonadales; family Pseudomonadaceae; genus Pseudomonas; species Pseudomonas sp. GW821-FHT01D09. Next base: position 13,356 of record NZ_JBWKWY010000049.1, on the reverse strand, counting down.
GGAACCGCCAGATGACCCGCGCTCAGCTCAGCCACCCGCGCCCCACAATAAAACCCCTGGCAGCGCCCCATGCAGGCCCGCGTGCGGCGCTTCAAGCCGCCGAGGTCGCCGGGCGGCAATGCGCTGGCCAAGGCATTCTGGATTTCCCGCTGGGTCACCATTTCACAGTGGCAGACGATTTCGCCGTAGCCCGGGCGCTGGTAATCGCGCGGCAAATGTTCGGCGAGGTTGGGCAGCGTGGGCCATTGCAGGCTGGGCTCAGGGACCGGCGTGTGCTCGCGCTGATAGAGGCTGAACACGTGCCGGGCAATGCCCAGCGCCGCCGTCAGGCCGGTGGAGCGGATGCCGCCGACGCTGATCCAGTTCTTGCCTTCGACCCGCTGCACCCGGTACTCCTTCTTCTCCGTGGCCGGGCGCAGCGCGGCATAGGTGGCGGTGACCGGCATGCCGTCGAGCGCAGGAATCCGTTCGACGGCAGCGTCCACCAGTTGGCGCAGCACGTCGCTGTCGAGCCTTGCGTGCAGGCGGTCGTCCTGTTCTTCGGCGGTCGGCCCCACCAGCAGGTTGCCGTACACCGTGCGGGTCAGCACGATGCCCTTGGTGCGTTCATTGGGCACCGGCAGGATGATATTGCCCAGATAGCGTGCAGCGGCCTTGTCGAACACCACGAACTGACCTTTGCGCGGGTGAATGGAGAAGCTCGAGGCGCCCAGCAACTGTTGCTCCAGCACATCACCGAACAACCCGGCGCAGTTGATGATCGTACGACCACGGATAAACCCGTTGGTGGTCTCCAGGGCCCAGAGTTCGCCATCGAAATACCCGCCGTTGACCTCGGTATTGAAGCGCACCTGCGCCCCATGCATCAGCGCCTGGAGCAGGTAGCCCAGGGGCGCCGACCACGGGTCGATCAGGAACTCGCCGGGCACCTCGACCGCGCCCAGGGCGGTGTGGGCCAGGTTCGGCTCCAGGGCGCGCACCCGCTCGCGGCCGATCAGGCTGACATCGGCCACCCCGTTGGCGTGCGCCTGCTCGACGATGCCTTGCAGCTTGCCCAGGTCCTCGTCGGTCCAGGCCACCACCATCGCGCCGGTCTTGAGCAGCGGCAGTGCCATCTGCTGATGAATCTGCAGGTACTCCTGGTAGCCATCCTTCATGCACTGCAGCTCCAGGCTGCCGGTGGGCGCATCGAAACCGGTGTGCAGGATCGCGCTGTTGCCTTTGCTCGCCCCAGACAGGATATCCGGGCTTTTTTCCAGCAACAGCACCCGCGCCCCCTCCAGGGTAAAGCGCCGGACCATCGCGCACCCCACCACGCCACCGCCCACAACGATGACGTCGTAGATACCGCTCTGATTCGGGAAGGGTTTTGTCATGATCAAGCCTATGGGTGAAGTGAGCGCCTGTATTGCCATGGGTGGGTGCAGGGCATATGCCACTGACCGAATCGGGGTTGGAATGACCGATTGACCATGGCAGTTCACTCACGCCTCAAGGGGGCGGCGGCAGGACACACCGCTGTAGCCATGCAGATGCCTAATATTTATTGGCACCCAGGCTTTAAACATAACGTGGAAAGATTGACCGGTCCGTTGCGCACAAAGCGGATTCTGTCAAAAAGACGTTACTGTGAATTTGGCAACAGGCATAAAAATAGCTACTAGAATACACAAATACTTATAACTACGTTACTTTTAAACACACTTAGACCTAGCCCACCCCAATTTTTAAGGCCATGTTGCGCTTAACCGGCGCCGCTCAGTCATAAAACCAAACAAAATTGACCGATATCAAACATTAACCACATAAAAACCGCTTATTGACGACGTGGAGCCGTCTTTCTTCGCCCTCCTGGATAAAGACGTCGAAAGGGCCGGCCCAGGCCGGCTAGCCGACATATGAGGTAAATCACCAACGGCCAAAGCAAGGGAATCAACTTGAGGGAAAGCGCTACACAAGGCTAACGCCACGGTAGCTGTTCGCACCCGGGCCCATTCTTGAACCTTCAGGTGACAGACTTTATGCACACTATTGCCCATCTCCATAGCGCGCAACGCCAACCGCTGCCCCCACTCAACACGCCACCGCTGCAAACGCTTTCGCGACAAACCCGCGACGCCCCTGCCACGGCGCCAGCCGAGCCGGCCCAAAGCGCCCGCGAAAAAGGCGATCACACGTTGGCCATGGCGTATCACTCGGCCCTGCTCCAGGCCGCCCGGCAAGAGACCCCTGTCACTATCAGCCCTATCCCCCCCGACTCCACATTCGGCCAATGGTGGGAGCAGTTGCGGCACGCCTTCAAATCGCCAGAAGTCCGGCAATGGATTAAAGACAAAGGCATCAATACCCAGTCGTTCAAACTCAATCCGGCATCCGGCAGCCTCTCTTTTACGCTCCAGCACCACCTTGATCCCACACAGAAGCGCCACACTATCGGGCAAGACGACCCTCACTGGGCTGCGATCAGCGTGCCTGTCCTCCAGGCCGGGCAAGTCATTGCTGCGGGTAACGCCGATATGACCTTCACCCCGCCAGCCACCGATCTCGACGAGCCGGTTCCGTATGAGGTGGTCGGGGGCTTTTATACAGAACCCCGGGGCCTTAGAGGCCCTGCGCTGCACCAGCAGGCTGCGCAAATCGACCGAAACCAGGGCTTTACAAAACTTGACCCGAACACCTCTGCCGGTTTGATCAAAGCGCGCAGCGAAGGCGAACTCCAGAACCAGAGAGCCGCGGTGGGCGATATTTACAACCGGCACAACGCCAGCGCCAGCCTGCGTCATCTGGCAAGCGCAGTAAAAACGGACAGCGAGGATGTGGGGCACATCAAGGATGAATTGAAAAGGACCAGGATCGATCTGGACGTCGACAGTACCTACCAGCCAGACAACACTGGCCAATCGGGCACTGTCAGCCTGCTGCAATTGCTGGAGGACCATGGCTGGGATATCCCCAGTACTGACGAACAACTGCTGAACCTGGCCACCGCCCTCTCCACTGCGCAGCTCAAGGCTCCCGCCCATGGCAACCTGGGCGGCGCTCTGTCCTGGCCCGTCCCCCTTGACCCGGGCAGCCAGGAACAGCTCAGGCAAGACCTGCGCACAGGTAAAGTCGGCGATATCGCGTTGGGCCCGTTTGACAGCGTCCTGGCGTATCTCCTGAACAACCGCCCCCTCACGCCTGAGGAACAGCGTAACCCGCGACCGTTGATCGACAGCTTGCTCAAGTCGCCCAGGGGCGAGGCGCTGGGCCAGGCCCTCCAGGCCACCTTCGAGGCGCGGTCCATCAAAGGCAGTGCGGCCGACTGGCTGCTGGCCGCCTTGAGTGTGGGGAGCAACAAGAATGAGGCTGGGGACAGGGCCAATATTGAAGGTTATCAATTGTTCTCATCTGATAATCAAGGCAAGTCCGCATCAACGGTCCTCCAGGAGGTGACCGATCACCTGACCGTCCCCGGCAAGACCCCAGCCCCGGTTGCATCGGTACAAGCCCACCTGATGCTCGCCAGCCGGGCCCCGGAATTCCTGGTCAAGGGTGTGCCCGAGCAGGTGGTCATCGGCACCCACAGCTGGGTCAGCTTTGCCACCGCGGTGGCCCGCATCGAAGCCAAAGCGCCCGGGGCGACGGCGGCGATGAGTTATGCGCACGTCATGCTCGAAGGCAGCATTGCACCCATCACTGATGACGAACGGCGCATTGAATATGCCGCCCAGAACCAAGCCATCAAGCACTGGGCGGTTGCCAACGGCATGGCCCCTCCAACGACCGACGCGGCCATGACGGCGGTGCGCAAGGCCTTCGATGCGCAAATCAGCGAGCTCAGAGAGGCGGCTGAAACGCAAATAGGGGATCTGCCATCAGCCAAGGCCATGGCGCTGGAACAGTTGAAAAAAGCCCTGCCGGACATGGACCCGGCACTGTTTGAAAAAAAATGCATCACCTCGACGCCCTCCAGCAGGCACTTTCCTGGACCTTATTCGATCCTGGATCTGTACAGGGATGGCCGAGGTCTGCGCGCAGCACCCGACTCGTCCGATGAATGGAAGGAGACAACAAATCAGTTTTTTAACGCGATTACTGCCGGACTCATCCCGACGAAAACGGCTGGCGCTCCTGCAGCCTGGGTCTCTTCAGAGGCGGCAATAAAAATTGACGATGTCCTGGCCACCCTTCAAACACTGCCGGGCCCGCAAGAGCCATTCGACAAGGCCTTTACGGATTACTCCAACGCCGTCACAAAAACGACGTCTGCGCAGATCAAACACCTTATTTCCAAACTGCCGCTGGAAGATCGGAAAAATCTCGAGTTTGGTGAAATCACCATCCGCAAGGAAAGTGACTACTACAAAGAGGACCGTGTCCGGCGGGTTGCCCCGGGAGCCCTGCTGGTTGAGACCAAGCGCGGCGGCAACGTCATGACCTATGAAATCGACCGGTCGAAGGGCACCATCACCCAGCGCCCGGGCCAGACTTATGATGAGACCCGTCCAAGCGGCGGCTTTTCCCCTGCCCCGGGTAAGTTATATGACGTGATCAAGCCTACGGGGCAGTATGCCGCCGGGATCACGGATGAACACCAAGGTGCGCAAGGCACGCCTGACAGCTTTGGCAGTGCCAGGACCCGCTATATCGTGGATGCCGTGATCAAGGACATGGATCTGCCGGAGGTGAAAAAGTACGCCCAGGGAGCCACGACGTTTGATACTGAAGTCCCCACCTATAAGAAAATCGAAGAGTTTGTACTCAACCTGATCCCGCTCAGGTCAGCGATCACCAAGTTCATCGCCGGCGACGTTCCCGGCGGCATCGCCGACCTGGCCTTCGATATCTTTGGGTTCGCGGTCGGCCTGGGGGCCGCCGCCAAGGGGGCGAAGGCTTTATCCGCCGGGGCTTCGGCATTGGCCAAGGTCGGGCATGGCGTGAAGATCCTCGGCCGGGCGGCAGTGGGTGCGCTAAACCCCTTGAGCGGTATTGATGACCTCGTGCGCCAAGGGGGCATTGCCGCCTATAAGGGGGTCAAGCAACTGCGCGGCTCCTACCGGAGTGTCAACCTGCTTGAACTGGCAAAAAGACCCGATATCGCTGAAGGCACATTCAAGGCACTCAACAGCCCAAAGCGCAATGGAATCCTGGCCAAGTTCGACGAGGCCACACAACGGTGGTACGCCTTCAATCCGCGTACCCAACAAGCGTTCGGCAAAGCGCTGGAGGACTTCTCCGTAGCCCCTCTCCAGTCAACCGACCTCAATCGTTTGCCATCCCTGGGCAGCGATGATGTGACCCGGGCCGCCAGTCAGCAGCACGGCTTGGCAGCCAGCGGTACGTTCACGGCGGGGCAAGAGATTGTCGAGGGCAATGCTGTCCTCTTTCAGGGCAATTGGCATCAGTACGATGCCGTGAAGAAACGCGCCTTCGGCCCCCCGCTGAAGGATTTCAAACCAAGCCGGGTAGCGGCCAGTGGCGAGATAAGGCCGGTGGACGCCGATCTGGCGGGTTATGGATCCAGATACGTAGCGCCGGACGAACTGTCAACCAAGGGGTTACAAGGCAATGTGTATGTAGGCCGAAGTAAAAAAGAATATGTAAAGGTCGACGGGATACTCTATGAGTCTCAGGTGAAGGATGGCCAGCGTATCATCCGGCATCCCGCCCGCGCCGCGCCCGATATACCGGTCAGGGACCTGGGCGCTGCCGGATGGGAGCCCACCTCCAGGTCCGCACGCCTGCCGGGGGGCGCGGGAAATGCGCCAACGCCGTGGAAACTCGGCGACACGACCTACGTAGTGCCGATGGACGATATCAAAACGGCCAGTCATGCAAAGTCCCCCTTTGCCCTCAATTACAAGGGCGTAGACCAGAGCGTCACCTTCGACAGTTCAGTCGGTGCCTGGAAAGCCACCAACCTCTCGACGGGTGTAGAGGGGAGCAGCCATACGTATTTCTGGCGAAGCGGCAAAGGCAAATGGCAGCAGGGAACGCTCAAAGAACTTAAACAAGCCAAGCAAGCCGACGCCCACAGATTCCAGTTTGTTGATGTCCCCGCTGCGGCAAACGTAAGTCTGCCCAAAGATCTAAAGCCCATCCCCAAAGAACTTCATTATTTTTGGGCTGGTCAAGATATCCCGCCCCATCTGGTCGAAAACATGGCCCACAATGCAGTCAAAGCATCGGGGTATAAATCCATCCTGCATGTCGATGCGGATAACCCAGCCGTTTTCCAGAAAATCAAAAGTGACCTGGCGCGCAAAGCCCCAGGCCTGAACGTGGCCAACCTCAATGACGACGAGGTTTTCAAACAATTTAAAAACAGTGATATGTACAGCTTCTTTCGCAAAGGACAAGGGCAAAACCTGGCGGCTGCCTCGGACGTCGCGCGTTATCCGATAATGGACAAATACGGGGGGGCCTATCTCGACACCGATGACATCATTCAAGCCGATGTCGGCAGTGACATATTGCAGGCGGGGTCGAATGACATCCTCCTCAACAGGCCGATTCTCCATAAACTTACCGGTTACAGACCGTTCTACAACACCAGCAGCTTTGCAACACAGCCTGGTAACCCGTTGCTTAAAGAAATGTCTGCCCAGATGCACAAAAAATTTGCCGACAACAAAGCCTATTTCGCCGCCAATCGGCCCAAGGCCGCCAGGGGCGCCGATGGCCAGATCCAATACACCCCTGAATTTGAAACCTATGAGCGCAAGATCTTCGAGACAGTGGGTCCCAACCTGTTTAATGACGTCTTAAAGTCAAAACGACCTGATATGTATGATCTGGGCTTCGACAAACTTGCCAAAAAATATGAGTTTGTCGGTAAAAAATTTGTCCCCTCCGGGCCACTCACGGATGTCAACGCCGACTTACGTCAATACTACGAAAGCAAAGGGATTACGCCGCCAGCTCTCCTGGGCCTGAACGTTCAGAAAGCGAAGAAGCACTACATACCGCTTTTCCACCAGTTCAACGTCAAGATCGGTGCCGAGCATTCGTGGCTCACTGCCTGAGCGAATCGCAGCGGTGACACCGTTGGCCCCCGGATCGCAGTTGCGATGCGGGGCCAACGGTCCGTGCGTAGACCTCAATACCCCGCCACCACCCATCGCACCTTCAGCAACGCCCCACGCAGGGCGTTTTTTTCCACCGAGCCCAACGCCAGGCGAATCGCATGGGGCACCTGCGCTGACACCGAAAACGGCTCGGCCGTGGACACCGAAATATGCTCGCGCGCCAGCGCCATGGTGATCTGATCCGCCCGGGCCTCTTCGCCCAGTGGCAGCCACAAAAAGTACGACGCGGGATGGGCAATGTAATCCAGCCCGGCCAACACCTGCGCCGCCAACGCCTGCCGGGCCTTGGCGTCCGTGCGCTTTTGCGCCTCCAGTTGCAGCACCGTGCCATCGTCGACCCAGCCTGCGGCAATGGCCGTCATCACCCCGGGCGCATTCCACACGGTGGCCATGATTGTGCGCTCCAACGCCGGCACCCATGCCAGCGGCGCGGCGACGAAACCCACGCGCAGGCCGGTGGCGACACTCTTCGACAGGCCGCCCACATACACTGTGCGCTCAGGGGCCAATTGCGCCAGCGGTGCCGGCGCCTGCTCGGCGAGGAAGGCGTAGGCGGCGTCTTCGATCAGGATCAGCTCATGCTCACGGGCGATGCGCACCAGTTGCTCGCGCTGTTCGATGCCCAGCACCCAACCCAGCGGATTGTGCAAGGTCGGCATGCAGTACAGCGCCCGCACCGGCCGGCGGCGACACAACTGTTGCAGCGCCGCAAGATCAGGGCCGGTCGGTGTGACCGGGATCGCGGCGATTTCCAGGTGCAAGGTCTCGGCCAGCACCTTGAAACCGGAATAGGTCAACGCATCCACCGCAATCACATCGCCCGGCTTGAGCAAGGCCATCATCACCACCGCCAAGCCGTGCTGCGCACCGCTGACCATCAACACCTGCTCGGCCGCGACACTCAAGCCACGGTGCAGCAGATGCCGGGCCATGGCCGCCCGTTCATGGGCGCGCCCGGCATGGGGCTGGTAACGCAGCAACGCTTCCAGGTCGCCGGACAACGCCAGCTGGCGCAAGGCCGTGCGCAGCAGGTCGGCCTGGCCCGGTAACGACGGGTAGTTGAAATTCAGGTCGAGCATGCCCGCCGCCACCGCCATCTGGCCACTGCCCTGCCCGGGTGCCAGGGCGATTTCCCGCACAAAGGTGCCACGCCCGGTCTCGCCGCTGACCAGGCCCATGGCCTCCAGCTCGCTATACACCCGGCTGGCCGTGGCCAGGGCCAGGCCATGGCTGGCTGCCAGTTGCCGGTGGGTGGGCAGGCGGGTGCCGGGCACCAGGGTGCCAGCCCGGATATCCCGGGCAAAGGTATCCACCAACGACTTGTAACGGGCACGGGGCATGGGCGATGTATCCATGACAATTTTTTGATTGCCCCAATCTTCAGCCCTAGGATGCCCGCAACGCAACCCTCCCCCTACGAGCACCCCCTGCATGGAACAGACCTCCCGGATGATCACCCCCGAACACAGCCGCAGCGGCTGGATCAATGGCTTGATCGGCGTGCTGATTTTCAGCGGCTCGTTGCCCGCCACGCGCCTGGCGGTGCTGGAATTTGCACCGGTGTTTCTCACCGTGGCCAGGGCCAGTATCGCCGCAGTGCTGGGCCTGGGCCTGTTGTGGCTGTTCCGGGAAAAACGCCCGGCGCGCCACCAGTGGGGGCCGTTGCTGATTGTCGCCCTGGGGGTGGTGATCGGCTTCCCGCTGCTCACCGCCCTGGCCTTGCAGTACGTGACTTCGGCCCATTCCATCGTGTTTATCGGCTTGCTGCCCCTGGCCACGGCGGTGTTCGGCGTACTGCGCGGCGGCGAGCGGCCGCGCCCGGTGTTCTGGCTGTTTTCGAGCCTCGGCAGCCTGTTGGTGATGGGCTACGCCCTGGCCCAGGGCCTGAGCGCCGCGCCCGCCGGTGACCTGCTGATGCTGTTGGCGGTGCTGGTGTGCGGGCTGGGGTATGCCGAAGGGGCCACGCTGTCACGCAGCCTTGGCGGCTGGCAGGTGATCTGCTGGGCGCTGGTGATATCGCTGCCGGTGGTGGCGCCGTTGACCTTGCTGCTGGCCCCCGCCTCCTTCACCGGGATCAGCCTGCCAGCCTGGTTGAGCCTGGGTTACGTGGCGCTGTTCAGCATGTTGATCGGCTTTGTGTTCTGGTACCGCGGGCTGGCCCAGGGCGGCATCGCGGCGGTCGGCCAATTGCAATTGCTGCAACCGTTTTTCGGCCTGGCGCTGGCGGCCGGCCTGCTGCATGAACAGGTGAGCCTGGGCATGCTGGCGGTGACTGGCGCGGTGATTGCCTGCGTGGCCGGAGCGAAGAAGTTTGCGCGTTAGGGGCGTAGGCCTTTAGGCTCGTGGATTGGCCCAAGAACAATAAGGATCCACGATGCCCACCCCTTCCCTGCAAGACACTACCGCGCCAGATGGCGTCTGTTACGGCTGCGGCCCGGGCAATGCCCATGGGCTGCAGATCAAGAGCCGCTGGGATGCGGACGGCGTGCATATCGTCGCCGAGCACCTGCCCGACGCCCAGTACTGCGGCTGGCCCGACCTGGTCTACGGCGGCCTGATCGCCATGCTGGTCGATTGCCATTCCAACTGGACCGCCATGGCCTACCACTACCGCGCCGAGCAGCGCGAACCGGGTGAGTTGCCGCGTATCGACTGCGTGACCGGCAACCTGGGGATCAAGTTCATCAAGCCCACCCCCATGGGCGTGCCACTGACCCTGCGCGCCAGGGTCGAGGGCGAGGTCGGGCGCAAGAGCCGCGTGGTTTGCGAGGTGTATGCAGGCGATGTGCTGACGGCGATTGGCGACTCGATCTTCGTGCGCGTCGATATCGGGCAACTGGCGGCGACGGCCCATGGCCGGCCCGCCTGAGAATGGTCTACATTCAACGCCACGTGCCGAAAAAAGGAACCTGACGATGACGCGCCTGACCGCCAAAGACTTTGCCCCCGAACTGCTGGAACTCTACGACGGCTATGCCCACGGCAAGATCAACCGTCGCGAGTTTCTCGACCGTGCGGCCCTGTTCACCTTTGGCGGCCTGACCGCCTCGGCGCTGCTGGCCTCCCTGAGCCCCAACTACGCCCTGGCCGAACAGGTGAAGTTCACCGACCCGGACATCGTTGCCGACTACGTCACCTACCCTTCACCCAAGGGCAACGGCCAGGTGCGTGGTTACCTGGTGCGTCCGGCAAAGGCCAGCGGCAAGCTCCCGGCGGTGGTGGTGGTCCACGAAAACCGTGGGCTCAACCCCTATATCGAAGATGTCGCGCGGCGCCTGGGCAAGGCCGGGTTTATCGCCCTGGCACCCGATGGCCTGACCTCGGTGGGCGGTTATCCCGGCAATGATGAAAAAGGCGTGGCACTGCAACAGACCGTCGATCCGACCAAGCTGATGAATGACTTCTTTGCCGCCATTGAGTGGCTGATGAACCATGACGCCAGCACCGGCAAGGTGGGCATCACCGGCTTCTGCTATGGCGCAGGCGTGACCAATGCGGCGGCCGTGGCCTACCCGGAACTGGGCGCGGCGGTGTCGTTCTATGGTCGCCAACCCGAGGCCAAGGATGTACCGAAGATCAAGGCACCGATCATGTTGCATTTCGGCGAGTTGGACACGCGGATCAACGAAGGCTGGCCGGCCTATGAGGCGGCATTGAAGGCCGCTGGCACGACCTATGAAGCGTATATCTACAAAGGGGCCAACCACGGCTTCCACAACGACTCGACCCCGCGCTACGACGATGCTGCGGCGAACCTGGCCTGGGAGCGTACCTTGGGCTGGTTCCGTAAATACCTCGTGTAATTGCGGCGGTGGCTTCTCGGACGCCATCGCGGGCAAGCCCGCTCCCACAGGGGATCTTTGTCGGACACACATTTGCGCTGCATCCCAAATCAAATGTGGGAGCTGGCTTGCCCGCGATGGCGTCCGAGAAGCCACCGTCACCAGCAAGCCAGGCGCCTACAGGTTCGTCACCTGCTCCAGCAGCCATTGCTTGAACGCCAGCATTGCCGGGGTTTCAGCGCGTGACTGCAGGCGCGTCAGCCAGTAGCTGCCGGTGCTGATGCCGATATCAAAGGGCTGGCGGATCACGTCCTGGGCCAACTGCCGCGAGAACATCATCGCCGGTGCCAATGCCACGCCACTGCCCTGCAACGCCGCTTCCATCATTGCCAGGGACGAGTCAAACACGATACTGCGCGGCACCAGGGTGTCGGCGGGCAAGCCTGCGGCCTGGAACCAGAGGTTCCATTCATCCGCCCGGTAAGAGCGCAACAGCGTGTGTTTCAATACATCACCCGGGCCATGCAACTGGCGGGCAATCGCCGGCACGCACAACACCGTCAGCGGTGCCGCCAGCAACTCACAGGCGTGGGTGCCATGCCAGGCGCCAGCGCCAAAGCGGATCGCATAATCCAGGCCCTCGGCCGCCACATCCACGCGGTTGTTATGGGTCGACAGGCGCAAGTCGATAAACGGGGAGCGCGCCTGGAAGTCCGCCAGGCGCGGCAGCAGCCAGCCCACCGCAAACGTGCCCACGGCCCCCACCGTCAGCACTTCACGGTAATGCCCGGCCTGGAACTGGCCGAGGGTCTGGGCGATGCGGTCGAAGGACTCGCGCAGCACCGGCAACAGCGTCTCCCCTTCGCGGGTGAGCATCAGGCCACGGGGCAGGCGCTTGAACAGGGTGACGTTGAGTTGGGCCTCCAGGCTCTTGACCTGGTGACTGATCGCCGCCTGGGTCACACACAGTTCGATGGCCGCCCGGGTAAAACTCAAATGCCGGGCAGACGCCTCGAAGGCGCGCAGTGCGTTAAGGGGCAGATGGGAACGCAACATGGTTTAAGCCCAAATTTTTCTAATGACTGGTGCGAGATATCATCGGTTGTCCAGGGCCGGAAAACTGCCTATCTTGGCCACGCCTGCGCAGGCCGCGAGACACCCGATCATCCTCATGGAAGCGACCTCATCATGTACCAACACGTGCGCAACGTCACGATTCTCAGCCTATTGATCGGCGCCGGCAACTGCATGGCCGCCGACAATCTGCGCCAGGTGGTGGACGCCACCGTCAAGCCGCTGATGCAGCAACAGGCCATTCCCGGCCTGGCAGTCGCCATCGTGCAGGACGGCAAGGCCCGATACTTTAACTACGGTATCGCGGCCAAGGACAGCCAGCAGTCCGTCAGCGAAAACACCCTGTTCGAGATCGGTTCGGTGAGCAAGACCTTCGCCGCGACCCTGGCCGGTTATGCCCAGGCCACCGGCAAGCTCAAGCTCTCTGCACCAGCCAGCGACTACTTGCCAGCCTTGCGCGGCAGCCTGTTCGATCACATCAGCGTGCTCCAACTGGGCACCTACACCGCAGGCGGGCTGCCGTTGCAGTTCCCCAGCGAGGCGGACAATGCCCAGCAGATGATCGGCTACTTCCAGCACTGGAAAGCCGCTTTCGCCCCCGGCACCCAGCGCCAATACTCCAACCCCAGCCTGGGCTTGTTCGGCTATCTGGCGGCGCACAGCCTGCAGCAACCTTTCGACGTGGCAATGGAAAAGACCCTGCTGCCCAAGCTCGGCCTCAAGCACACCTATCTCACGGTGCCCAAGGCCCAGATGGGCCTGTATGCCCAGGGCTACGACAAGGCCGGCAAGCCGGTGCGCGTCAGCCCAGGGGCGTTGGACAGCGAAGCCTACGGGGTGAAGACCAGCCCGGCGGACCTGGCTCGCTACATGGCGCTGAACATGCACCCGACGTCGCTGGAGCAGTCGCTACAACAGGCGATTGCCGCCACGCACACGGGTTATTACACGGTCGAAGGCACCACCCAAGGGCTTGGCTGGGAGATGTACGCCTACCCGCTGAGTGTTGACGCCTTGGTCGACGGCAATTCGACACCCATGGCCATGGAGCCGCACCCGGTCAAATGGCTGACACCCGCCCAGCCGCTGCGCGCCAATACCCTGGTGAACAAGACGGGCTCGACCGGCGGCTTTGGCGCCTATATCGCTTATGTACCGAGCAGAGGCATCGGCGTAGTGATCCTGGCAAACAAGAACTACCCCAATGCCGAGCGGGTGAAAGCGGCCCATAGAATCTTGCAGGCGATGGAGCAATAGCTCACCTTTTTTGAACCCGGCATAGTTCCAATGTGGGAGCGGGCTTGCCCGCGATGGCGGTGTGTCAGCCAATTAATTTATTGCTGACACATCGTAATCGCGGGCAAGCCCTAATGCCAGTCAGTTAAGGAATTGACTTCTCCGCCAAGCAATAATAGAAACGGGCTCTGTTT